>JAHJSJ010000209.1 GCA_018830415.1 Alphaproteobacteria bacterium
ACACCGTTGAAGGCTATTTCAGCATCTTTAAGCGCGGGATGAAGGGCGTGTACCAGTTCTGCGGGGAGAAGCACCTTCACCGCTATCTCGCCGAGTTTGAGTTCCGCTATAACAACCGCGTAGCCCTTGGCTGCAATGACGCTGATCGCGCTGACGCACTGCTGTCTGGCATCATTGGCAAGCGACTCACCTATCAAACAACTAGTGCGAGGCACTGATGCCGAAAAAGCAGAACGCAGAGAGCGCGAAAGAGCAGAGCGATCGGTTCGAGCGCGAGGTTCAAAAGCTAATCGACGCTGGCGAACTAAGCCCCACCGAGGCCGATAAGGTCTTGGATGATTTGGTTCGAAAATCATCTACCCCGCGCCCCTAATATGTCCGCATTCGACGAAGTCCGAGAGCAAATCAATTGGGCAGAGACGCGCATAAATGTGGCGCGGATCAAAATCACCCAATACATCCAACACGATGCATTCCGATTTGTGCAGGAGGTTGACGCGCAAACTGGCGAGCACGTGCGCAAGATCGTGCTCGCCAAGAACGTGCCCATGTCGATCAAGGGGTACCTCCGAAACGCAGTTGTCGACTTGAAGCACTCCTTTGACATGAGTCTTCATGCTGCTGTCGGGGATCTGGGCAATAGTCGGTTCGATAAGAATTTCCCGTGGGCCGACAGCCCCCAAAGTGTTCGGGGCATCATCAATGGCTGGCAGAGCAAGGACAAAACTAAAGTCCCTCAGGCAATCATCGATGAAATCTGGCGGCAGGAGCCATACGCTACTGGAGAAGGCTACTCCGGAGGAGAAGACCTTACGCGCGAAGTGGCCAAGATGGCGAACAACAAGCACTCCATCGGGATCGGTGCATCGGCCCAAATTCAGTCCGTTTCTTTCACCAATATCACAGTGATTAGCGCCAAGTCCTTCAAGTTGATGGAGCCTTGGAACCCGAAGAAAAAGGAATTGGTACTTTCTCGTCACATCGGGCTGGTAAGTTACGACGACCCCGCTGTGACCGGTAACGTAATTTTTGAGCGCGTTGGAAGGATCGGTCCACTTGCCGCGATTCCTACTGCCATAAGCTTCCTTGAGCGCGCAAAGCTCTGCGTAGAAGGCTTTGAAGCTGTCGTTCGCAACGGCAACGGTTGAGGCGCTAGTCATTTAGCACCTCCCAAAAGGCGTGGGTACGCCTCGTATAATAACGCCAAACAAAAAGGGCCGCCCCGGCGGGGGCAGCCCTTGATGTTTGCTCAGTTGCCTGAGGAACGAATTACGCTTCTTCGGCCGTGTCGTAATATTGCGGCGCGTGTTCGCGCAGCACGTCAAGAATCTTGTTCAGCGCAGCCGGTTCATCGGTTTCCTCCATCGCCGCGAGTTCGCGGGCGAGGCGGCTGGATGCGGCTTCGAAGATCTGGCGTTCCGAATAGCTCTGTTCGGGCTGATCTTCGGGGCGGAACAGATCGCGGGTCACTTCGGCAATCGATACGAGGTCGCCCGAGTTGATCTTGGCTTCGTATTCCTGCGCGCGGCGCGACCACATGGTGCGCTTGACCTTGGGCTTGCCCTTCAAGGTTTCCATCGCCTGTTTCAGGGTCTTGTCGGAGGACAGCTTGCGCATTCCGATCGCTTCGACCTTGCCCACCGGAACGCGCAGCGTCATGCGTTCCTTTTCGAACCGCAGGACATAAAGTTCGAGCTGCATTCCGGCGATTTCCTCGCTCTGCAGTTCAATTACACGGCCTACGCCGTGCTTGGGGTAAACAACATAATCGCCGACCGTGAATGCGTTTGCGGTGCTTGCCATGCAAGTTCCTTTCTGTGCGCCGTCTTGCCAGCAGGAGAGCGGAGAATCATCCCTGCGGCGGCTAACCCTACCGAGGGGAGAACCTCGTTTAAGGTAAAGCGCCGTGAGCGGATCATCCGGTAAGGGGGGGTGCTGGTGTCGGGCCTTCCTGGTTTTTTATCGCCTGCGCTGGCCTCAACCCTGCGCGGTGCAGGCATTATATAGCACACCCGCAACAAAATTGCGAGTCGGCGATTGCTTGTGCCCCTGCACCGCGATGTGGGCGCAACTTTGCTGGTGAAATCAGTCGCCTTCGCCGGGCTCTTCGCTGAAATATTTCTCGAACTTGCCCGGCTCGCCCTTGTGCGCGTCGGCCTCTTCGGGCGGGGATTTCTGGCTGGTGATATTGGGCCATTCGGCGGAATATTTGGTGTTCAGCTCCAGCCACTTTTCCAACCCGTCTTCGGTATCGGGCAGAATCGCTTCGGCCGGGCATTCGGGCTCGCACACGCCGCAATCGATGCATTCGCTGGGGTTGATCACCAGCATATTCTCGCCTTCGTAGAAGCAATCCACCGGGCACACTTCCACACAATCGGTGTATTTGCACTTGATGCAGTCTTCGGTGACGACGTAAGTCATTGTGGGTCTTTCAAAAGCGCTTTTCGGGTAGGTCAGGCGGCTTGTCCGCCACAAGCGGCGACGCTGCTATGGGCATTTGCCCTTTACGGTCAAGTTCGGCCTCGTCAACCTCGCGGAATTGGCCAACCTCTCGATAATGCGAACGTGCGCTGGCAGGCGGGCCGCGTCGGTCGGGGATCGTCAGCAGTTCGATCACCCGCACGCTATCGCCCAGCGCGATGGTCAACACGTCACCAATATGCGCTTGCTCTGACGGCCGCAGCACATGTTTTCTGTTGCGGCGTAAAGCATGGGCTTCGATCAGCGCGACCGCCGCCGAGCGTGTGCGGGCGAAGCGGAGATAGACCAGCAGCCGGTCGATCCTGACGGATGGGGAGCGGATTGAACCTTCCACACCGCCCGCCATTACCGCTTGAGCAGGTCTGCCAGCTTGTCAAACGCGCCGCTGGCACGGGCCGGGCCGGTATCGCCAGAGGGTTTGGGCGCGGGTTTGGGCGCGGGTCTGGGTGCGCTCTGGGCGGGGCGAGGGGCGCGCTGGGCGGCATCGCGATCAGGTCTGGCCTTGGCGGGCTTGCCCTTGGCGCGCGGCTGGCCCGAATCGGCGCGCGCGTCCCGGCGTGCGGGCCGCCGCTCCTCGCGCTCACCGGCGCGGCGCGGGCGCCAGTGCCAGCGGTCGGGCGCGGGCGGGCCGAATGCGCCATCGGGCAAGGGCCGCGCGCGATCACAGCGGAAGCCCGCGCTGCCGAGCAGGCGGCGGGCGTTGTCTGCCTCCAGCCCGATCGACACCGGCAGCGCCAGATCAAGCCGGAACGTCAGGTTGCGCGCTTTGGGATGTGCCGCGGTCACCACGCTGCGCGCTTCAAACGCGGCGCGCAGGAT
>JAHJSJ010000210.1 GCA_018830415.1 Alphaproteobacteria bacterium
AATTTCTGGGCGACCGGGTGCTCGGCCTGTCGGTGGCAAGCTGGCTGTTCCGCGCAGGTGACGCGCCCGAAGGCAAGCTGTCACAGCGGCTCAACGCGCTGGTCAGCGGCGCCACCTGCGCACGGATTGCCCGCGCCATCGGCCTGCCCGCGCATATCCGGCTGGGCAAGCAGGCGCGCGATGATGGCGGGGCGGATAGCGACAAGATTCTGGGCGATGTGATGGAGGCGCTGATCGGCGCGTGTTTTGTCCAGCACGGGTTCGATCCCGCACAGGCGGTCATTTACCGCCTGTGGGCGAGCGAGCTGGAAGGCGACTTGGGCAGGTCGAAACACCCCAAAAGCGCGCTGCAGGAATGGGCCGCAGGCAACCGCCGCGCCACCCCCGTTTACGAAGTGGTAGGCCGCAGCGGGCCTGACCACGCGGCGCGCTTCACCGTGCGGGTCAGCGTCCGCAATGTCGGTGAGGCCGAGGCCACCGCTACCAACAAGGGTGAGGCTGAAAAGCTGGCCGCGAAGGCTTTTCTGGAACAATTCGGGTGAATGATTTAGTGAATTTGCCACATCGAAACCGACAGGTTTCGCAAGGCCAAGCGGCCGCCCGCAGCCGCTTTGGAGCGAAGCGGAAAATCAGCGGCGAGGAAGTCATGAAATGACCAAACAAAAATGCGGCATGATCGCCGTGATCGGCGCGCCCAATGCGGGCAAATCGACTTTGGTGAACCAGTTGGTCGGCCAGAAGGTCGCAATTACCTCGGCCAAGGCGCAGACCACGCGGGCGCGGATGCTCGGCATTGCCTTGCACGAACTGGCAGGCACGCGGGTGCAGATGATTCTGGTCGACACCCCCGGCATCTTTGCCCCGCGCCGCCGGTTAGACCGCGCGATGGTGAGCGCCGCGTGGGAAGGCGCGGAGGCGGCGGACGCGGTGCTGCTGCTGGTCGATCCGATCAAGCAACGCCGCCACGAATTGGAGCCGCTGCTGGAGGCGCTGGCGAACCGCCCGGAACGCAAGATTCTGGTGCTCAACAAGGTCGACCGCACCAAGAAAGAACCGCTGCTGGCGCTGGCGCAGGAATTGGCGGGCAAGGTCGATTTTGCCGAAATCTATTTCGTCTCGGCGCTGAATGGGGACGGCGTGCCCGAACTGAAAGACGCGCTGGCGGGCATGATGCCCGAGGCTGAATGGATGTATCCCGAAGATCAGGTGTCAGACGCGTCGGAACGCCTGCTCGCCGCCGAAATCACCCGCGAACAGCTCTATCAGCAGCTCCACGAAGAACTGCCTTACGACAGCGCAGTGCGGCCCGAAAGTTACACGGTGCGCAAAGACGGCAGCATCGAAATCCACCAGCAGATCGTGGTCGCCCGCGAAACCCAGCGCGCCATCGTGCTGGGCAAAGGCGGCGCGCGAATCAAGGCCATCGGCGAAGCGGCGCGCAAGGAATTGGCGCAAGTGCTTGGCGTAAAAGTGCACCTGTTCCTCCACGTCAAACAGTCGGAAAACTGGGCCGAGGACAAGGAGATTTTCGAGGAAATGGGGCTGGATTGGGTGCGGTGATGGGGAAGAAAAAGCCTAACCCCGTGTCAAGCACGGGGCGACGATTGAGGGATCGGTAGTCCCCCGCCCCAGCTTCTCCCCCCCTACTTCGTCATCGCGAGGCCCGCAGGGTCGTGGCGATCCATTAATCGAGGCGCGCATTCTGCGGCCAAGTTGCCACGGATCGCCGTATTCCCCGCGCCAAAGTCCGCCGACCGCGCCTGCGACGTAAAGCCTGTACGCAAAGCCAGCCGCTATCGTGGGGCCTTCAAACGGTCACACCCGCATCGGCATCAGCACATAGAGCGCGGGGCTTGCCTCGTTTTCGCGGATCAGTGTCGGCGCGCCTGCGTCGGCCAGATGCAGTTCGACCGTGTCGGCATCGATCTGGCCAAGGATGTCCTTGAGGTAATTGGCGTTAAAGCCGATCTCCAGCGCTTCGGCGCGGTATTCTGCTGCCAGTTCCTCGGCCGCGGTGCCGTTGTCGGGCGATGTCACCGACAGCGTGACGCGGTCCTGATCCAGCCCGATTTTGACCGCGCGGGTTTTCTCCGTCGCGATGGTCGCCACGCGGTCAACGCCGGAAAACAGCAGTTTCGGATCGACCTTGAGCAGCTTGTCATTGCCGGTCGGGATCACGCGGCTGTAATCGGGGAAGGTGCCGTCGATCAGCTTGCTGGTCAGCACCACCCCGCCTTCACCGCCCATGGTGAAGCGGATCTTGCTGGCCGACAGGTCGATCAACACGTTACCATCGAGCGCTTCTTCGAGTAGCTTGCGCAGTTCACCCACGGCTTTGCGCGGCACGATCACATCGGGCATCCCGGCGGCGCCTTCGGGCCGCGCCAAGGTGAACCGCGCAAGCCGGTGGCCATCGGTGGCGGCGGCTTTCAGCAGCGGTTCGTTTTCATCGGTCACGTGCAGAAAAATGCCGTTGAGGTAATAGCGCGTTTCCTCGGTCGAAATCGCGAAGCGGGTGCGGTCGATCAATTCCGCCAGCACGCGCGCGGGCAGTTCAAAACTGGTCGGCAGGTCGCCTTCGACGATCACCGGGAAATCATCGCGTGGCAGGGTCGGCAGCTTGAAGTTTGAACGGCCCGCCTTGACCTCAAGCCGGTTGTCGCTGGTGGTCAGGCTGACCTGACTGCCTTCGGGCAGCTTGCGCGCAATATCGAACAGCAGATGCGCCGACACGGTGATCGCGCCTGCCTGTTCGACCGACGAAGCCGACATTGATTCGACCACCTGCAGATCAAGATCGGTCGCCATCACGCGGACATTGCCGCCATCGCTGGCGTCGATCAGCACGTTCGACAGGATCGGAATGGTGTTGCGCCGTTCAACCACCGACTGCACGTGGGAGAGGCACCGCAGCAGGGTCGCGCGTTCAATCGTGGCCTTCATCGCTTGTCCCTATCGTTCCCTTGTGTGGCATAAGGACGAAGGAATCGCCCTCAAGCGCCAGAAAGTGCCTAAAACCTTAGCGCCGCTGACAATACGGGCAAGTTGGCGGCTTTGCGAGGGGCGTTTCCGCTGGGGATAAGGGGCCAAAACACCGCCCGCTGATCAGCCCAGCATCGCCATCCCGCCGTTTACGTGCAGCGTTTCACCCGTGACATAGGCGGATTCGCGGCTGGCAAGAAACGCAACCGCCGCGCCAATCTCGCTGCCTTCTCCCATGCGGCCCATCGGAATGCGGCCATTGATCGCGGCCTGTTGTTTTTCATCGAGCGCGGAGGTCATCGCGGTGCGGATGAAGCCGGGGGCGACGCAGTTGGCGGTGATCCCGCGGCTGGCGACTTCCTGCGCAAACGCCTTGGTCATGCCGGTCAGGCCCGCCTTGGCCGCGCAATAGTTCATTTGCCCCGGATTGCCGGTCGCGCCGACCACGCTGGTGATGTTGATGATCCGCCCGAAGCGCGCCTTCATCATCGGCTTGGCTGCGGCGCGCATCAGGCGGAACGCGGCTTCGAGGTTGATGCGGATCACCTGATCCCATTCATCATCCTTCATCCGCATGCCGAGATTGTCCCTCGTGATCCCGGCGTTGTTGACGAGGATGTCCATCGTGCCCAGCGTATCGAGCATCGCCGGGATCAGTTCTTCGACCTGAGTGGTGTTGCCCAGATCGCAGGTAATCTCGACATGGCCATCATGATCGTGATGGGCGTAGGTTTCGTTGAGTTCATCGCGAAACGCCCGCAGCTTCGCCGCGTTCGACCCCGACAGCGCAAGCCGCGCGCCCTGGCTGGCGAGTGCGTGGGCAATCGACGATCCGATCCCCCCGCTTGCACCAGTGACCAGCGCATTCATGCCCTTGAGTGAAAACATCACACCAATTCCTTCGCAAACGCTTCAATATCCTGCATCGTCACCAGGCTGACAACCTGCGCTTCGCGGTCGATCCGGCCAACCATCGGGCCGAGTACCTTCCCGCCCAGTTCGACGAAGCTCTCCACCCCATCGGCGCGCATGGCAAGCACGCTTTCGCGCCAGCGCACCCGGCCAGTGACCTGTTCGATCAGCAATCCGCGTTCTACTTCGGGATCGGTGACGCGCGCGGCGGTGACGTTGGCATAGAGCGGCAAGGTGAAGGCGGCGGGCGGGGTTTGGGCCAAGGCCTCAGCCATGCGTTCGGCGGCGGGTTGCATCAGCGCGCAGTGGAACGGCGCTGACACTGGCAGCAGGATGCCGCGCTTGATCCCGAACTCCTTGACCAGCGCGACGGCGCGCTCAATCGCCGCGGTGTGGCCGGAAATCACCACCTGCGAGGGATCATTGTCGTTCGCGACTTCGCACACCTGACCCTGCGCGGCGGCCTCTGCCAGCGCCTTGGCCTGATCAATATCCGCCCCCAGCAGCGCTGCCATTGTCCCTTCGCCCACCGGCACGGCGGATTGCATCGCCAGCCCGCGCAGTTTGAGCAGCCGCGCGGTATCGGCCAGGCTGAACGCGCCAACCGCGCACAGGGCGGTGTATTCGCCCAGCGAATGGCCCGCGACGCAGGCACCGTGTTCGGTCAGTTGCACACCGAAATCGCGTTCCAGCACCCGCAATGTGGCAATCGCGTTGGCCATGATGGCAGGCTGGGCGTTTTCGGTCAGGGTAAGGTCGGCCTCTGGCCCTTCGCGCATCAATGCCGAAAGCCTTTGCGACAAGGCCTCGTCAACCTCATCGAACACCGCGCGCGCCGCCGGGCTGGCTGCGGCAAGTTCTTCCCCCATGCCGATTTTCTGGCTGCCCTGACCCGGAAAGATAAACGCGCGCATTTGTGGTCCCCGTTATGGCTTTGGCGTGGCGATTTCAGGGCGCGCGGTTACGTGCGCGCGGGCGGGCTGGCAAGTCCGAAGGGCACAACCCTGTTGGCAGAATTGTGCCCGATCAGTGCACGGCCGAGATAGGGAATCCCGGCGCGCGCGCACCAGAAACGGGCGATATCTTCCTCGTTCTGGCCGAATTCGACATAGTTTTCCGGCACGTCGGTGATCGCGCCCAATCGCAGCCCGGCAAGCCGGGGAAGCGTTCCTGCCAGATGGAAGAACATCCGGTCGATCGCATAGAGATGTTCGGAAACCTCCTCGACCATCACCACATGGCCGGTCAGGTCAGGCATCAACGGCGTGCCCGCAATCATCGCCAGCGTGATGAGGTTGAATGCAGCCGCAGGCGTGCTGCCATCAAGGCTTGGCTCAATCCCGCTGGTATCCCCGCCAAGCCAGCCCAGCACCCGCCGGATCGCCTCGCGCCCACCTTCCGAACGCGCGCTGACCGGCATCGACCCATGAACGCTCTGCCCGATCCCGGCGCGGTAGAGCGCGGCCAGCAGATAACCGCAATCGGAAAAGCCGACATAGGTCTTGGCCCGCGCCGATGCGTTCATTTGCGCCACCACCGCCTCGGCAATGCGGTTTGAACCGTAACCGCCCTTGGCAAACCACACGACATCAAACGCCGGATCATTGGCGCATTCAAGCAGCGCGGTCAGCCGCCGCAGATCATCCCCGGCAAAATGCCCGGCCCGTTCAAAAGACTGATCGTGAAACGTCACGCGGTGCGAGGGATATTCCGCCGCCACCAGCGCCAAGAGCGCATCGCGATGCTCATGGGTGATCGGGGTCGCCGGCGCACAGATCGCGATATTCGTCATGCGCGGTAACCTATGGCGCTTGTCAGTGATGGCGCAAGTCAATAACCACGCCTGCTATGGATAACGGGATCGAGCCAGGGACGCCGCCGGAGCGCCCGCTATTCTTTTGCGGCATTGGCGGATCGGGGATGCTGCCGCTGGCGCAGATTGCGCGCGGGCTTGGCTATCGGGTCGCCGGATCGGATCGCAGCCGCGATTCTGGCCGCACGCCTGAAAAATTCGCATGGCTGGCCGCCAATGATTTCGCGCTGTTTCCGCAGGATGGCAGCGGCATTTCCTCGCCCGATCAAGTGTTGATCGCCTCAGCCGCGATTGAGGACAGCGTGCCCGAAGTCGCCCGCGCCCGCGAACTCGGCTGCGCGCGAATGAGCCGGGCAGAGCTGTTATCGCAGTTGTTCAACCGCGCCGCCTGTTCGATTGCGGTTGGCGGCACCTCAGGCAAATCGACCGTCACCGGGATGATCGCGTGGATCATGCACCACGCCGGACGCGATCCCACGGTGATGAACGGCGCGGTGATGAAGAA
>JAHJSJ010000211.1 GCA_018830415.1 Alphaproteobacteria bacterium
ACCCGGAGTCACCAAACAAATGTCAAAAGCAAAAGACGTCCTGAAACTGATCAAGGACGAAGAAATCGAATGGATCGATCTGCGCTTCACCGACCCCAAGGGCAAGTGGCAGCACCTGACCATGGTCGCCGGCGTCATGGGTGAAGACGAGCTGGAAGACGGGCTGATGTTTGATGGTTCGTCAATCGCCGGCTGGAAGGTGATCAACGAATCCGACATGATCCTGAAGCCCGATCTGACCGAAACGTGGATCGATCCGTTCAGTGCTTCGCCGATGCTGATCATCAACTGCGACATCGTTGAACCGTCAACCGGCGATTGGTACTCGCGCGATCCGCGCACCACAGCCAAGCGCGCCGAAGTCTACCTCAAATCGACCGGGATCGGTGATACCGTCTATGTCGGCCCCGAGGCTGAATTCTTCATGTTCGACGATGTGCGGTTTGAAGATGGCTATGCCGGATCGGGCTTTGCGATCGACGACATCGAATTGCCGGGCAACACTTCGAAGGAATATGACGGCGGCAACATGGGCCACCGCCCGCGCGCCAAGGGTGGTTATTTCCCGGTCGCGCCGGTCGACAGCGCCGTGGATATCCGCGGCGAAATGGTCGCCACGATGCTCGAAATGGGCCTTCCGTGTGACAAGCACCACCACGAAGTCGCCGCCGCCCAGCACGAATTGGGCCTGACCTTCGGGACGCTGGTGCAGACCGCCGACCGGATGCAGATCTACAAATATGTCGTGCATCAGGTTGCCCACGCCTATGGCAAGACCGCGACCTTCATGCCCAA
Source organism: Alphaproteobacteria bacterium (assembly GCA_018830415.1). Lineage (GTDB taxonomy): Bacteria > Pseudomonadota > Alphaproteobacteria > Sphingomonadales > Sphingomonadaceae > Erythrobacter. Next base: position 796 of record JAHJSJ010000211.1, read on the forward strand.
GCCGATCAAGGCCGATAACGGGTCGGGGATGCACACCCACATCTCGATCTGGAAAGAAGGCAAGCCGATGTTTGCCGGCAATGAATATGCCGGCCTGTCGGAAATGTGCCTCTTTTTCATCGGCGGGGTGATCAAGCATGCCAAGGCGCTGAATGCCTTCACCAACCCGACCACCAACAGCTATAAACGGCTGGTGCCGGGCTTTGAAGCGCCCGTGCTGCTGGCCTATTCGGCGCGCAACCGGTCGGCTTCGTGCCGCATTCCCTATGGTTCGGGCGACAAGGCCAAGCGGGTGGAGTTCCGTTTCCCCGATGCGATGGCCAACCCGTATCTGTGTTACGCCGCGCTGCTGATGGCGGGGCTCGACGGGATCGAGAACAAGATCCATCCGGGCGAAGCGATGGACAAGAACCTGTATGATCTGCCCCCGGCCGAACTCGCCGAGGTACCGACCGTGTGTGGCTCCCTGCGTGAAGCACTCGATTCGCTGGCGGCCGATTACGAATTCCTGCTCAAGGGTGACGTCTTCACCAAGGATCAGATCGATGCCTATGCCGAACTGAAGTGGGAAGAGGTGATGCGCACCGAAACCACCCCGTGTCCGGTCGAATATGATATGTATTACAGCATGTAACCAAGGCTTTGCCGCCCGCTTGAACAGGGGCGTCAGGTTGAAAGGGCCGTCCGGTGATCCGGGCGGCCTTTTTGCAGGCGAGCCACGCTTTCATCGGGACAGGGCCGCAGCTATGGCGGGCTTGCATCACGGTTTCAGGAACAATCATGACCAATTCAATTCTGCTGGTGGCCGGGGGGCTGGTATTGCTGGCACTGGGCGGGGAATTGCTGGTGCGCGGCGCAGTGGGCATGGCGGCGCGGCTTGGCATTTCGCCGCTGCTCGCCGGGCTTACCATCGTTGGCTTCGGCACCTCGATGCCCGAACTGGCTACCAGTGTGCAGGCCGCGATGGCCGGTTCGCCGGGAATTGCGCTCGGGAATGTCGTCGGTTCGAATATCGCCAATATTCTGCTTGTGCTCGGGGTGTCGGCGCTGATCCTTCCGCTCGCGGTCAACCCGGCATCATTCAAGCGCGATTCGATCGCCATGGGGGCCGCCGCCCTGCTGGCGACAGGGGCGGTGATGCTCGGCGTGATCGGGATGGTGCCGGGCGCCATCCTGTTTTGCGGGCTCGTCGGTTATATCTGGTGGGCCTACAAGTCCGAAAGCGCCGCCCATGACGATGAGAGCCACCGGCACGAAGCGGAAGCCGAGGACCGCCCGGTTCCGCCCGATACGGGCCCGGTGGTGTTGGGCGGACTGATCATCGCCGGTCTTGCCACAGCGATTTTTGGTGCGGGGTTGCTGGTTGACGGCGCGGTCGTGCTGGCGAGCGCGGCTGGGGTTTCGCAAAGCGTGATCGGCCTCACGGTGGTCGCGATCGGCACCAGCCTGCCCGAACTGATCGCTTGCGTGATCGCGGTAATCCGCAGGCACGGCGATGTCGCTCTGGGCAATGTCGTGGGGTCGAATATCTACAACCTGTGCGGCATTCTGGGCCTTACCGCGATAATCCATCCGATTGAGGTGCCAGCCGAAATTGCCCGGATCGATGTTTGGGTGATGCTTGGCGTGACCGCGCTGCTGATCGTCCAACTGCGCAGCGGCTGGCGGCTGTCGCGGGTTGAAGGTGCGTTGCTGGTGGCGCTTTACTGCGGATACTGCGCGTTTCTGGCGCTGCGGTGAAGCAATCGCGCAACGCCGCCTTCGGGTTAACACCCCGACACGTTTAGCAATTGCCAGCGGCAGCCTCGCCGATAAGGTAATGCCGCAAGGCAAGGCCGGAATGCGATCTTGCCCCTTTGGGGCATATGCGATCATGTTCGATACCAGCCGCCGTAAACTTTTGGCAGGCACAGCCGCGCTAGCGCTCTCGATCGCAACAACCGCCACCCCGGCGCTGGCCGTGGTTCCGAACGAGAACACCACGCCCGAAGACATCGCCGACAACGAAGAAGCCTTTCGCGGCGTTGGCATGTTCTTCCGCGCCGATGGCTTTGCTTGCACCGGCACGCTGATCAACCCGCGCACCGTGCTGTTTGCGGCGCATTGTGTGAACGACGTTCCAGCCACCGATTTCAACACCGACAACATCCCCGCCGTCTTTTCATTCAACGTCAATGCGGTGCAGGGCGCGGTGGGCGGGATCGATTTCCGGCGCCGCGCGGCGGAAAACATGCTCGGCGGGTTCATGTCGCTTGATAATCGCAATGATGCGCTATTTGGCGGGTCGGCGGGTCTCTTACCGCAGAACCTCTTCCAGCTCGATTTCGACTCGCAGAACCGCGATGCCGTGTTCGATATCAACGCCCACCGCGACGATGCACTGCCCAATAAAGACGCCACTGCGGGCGGGGATTCGGGCGACCCACTGATTCTGGGCGCAGCCAACAACACGCTGTCGGACGAGGATCTGGTGATTGGCGTGCTGTCGGGCGGGGCACGGTTCTTTGGCGGTCAGACGTTCAGTTCGCTGGGCACCACCAGCTTTTTTCAGCCGCTGTCGTTATTCTGGCAATATATCGCTGAAACCAACCCCTACCGCTATGTCGGCGCGCAGGCGGGGGATGGTAATTGGGAAGACGCCGATCACTGGGTAACGCTGCTTGATCCTGCCTATCGGGTCATCGATGCGAACGGTGCGGTTATCAACGGCCTGCCGACAACGCCACAAATGAGCCGGGGCGGCACCGAAGGCGATTTCGGCGCGGTCTGTGTCGAGTTCGAAGAGCCTGACGATTTCTGCACCGATGCTGTTCGATCAAAACCGCGGGAACGGCGCGCTGGCTGATCTGTTCGATCTGGACTTCGCCAGCACCGATGCCATCCGCAGCACCGTCAGCCAGTTGGCCAGCCGCTTGGCGCGAACGGCATGGCGTTTCAGAGCGCCAACGACACCACGATGACCGAGGTTAATCGGCCTGAAAATATGGCGATCTTCATGGCTGGCGGCGCGATTTTTGGTGATGTAGAATCGCTCCTGGGGTAGCCCGGGATACAGATGTTACGGTTTCTACATCGCTGGCGGGGTTGAATTTTACCTCGGTGACAACACGATGGCGGGCGTGTCGGGCTATTACAACGCGCTTGAGGCGGACACCCCGCTTGGCCAAGATGTCGATAGCAATACCTACGCGGTCTCGCTTTATTTGCGGCACTGGCCCGAACGCCAATTTCTTGATCGACGAAGCCGACCAAAGCTGGGGATTGGCGCGCAATTTGGTGAGAGGCCAGTGCAGTTCGGCGTCGGTTTTGACACCACCATCGGGCGCGATACTGCTGAGGCTCAGGGGACTGTCAGGTTTTCCGCGCCTCGGCAACCTATCGTTTCTGACCGGTTGGACTGACAGCAAAAGGGTCAGTCTCAACCGCATTTCCAATTTTCCTACTCGGAAAATCTGTGCTTAATGCCTCGGCCTCGCTGTTCCATCTTGCCAGATACGAGGCCCCTGCCATGCTGCATCAATCATCCAACCCGTTACGCGCCGCTGTTCAACGCCTGATGATCGGCACCAACCCTGCGCCGCCGCCATCTCCCCAAGCCATCAGTGCCGCCGGAATCGCCCTGATCAAGCGGTTCGAAGGCTGCGCGCGACTGCGCACCGATGGGCTGGTTGAGGCTTACCCCGATCCCGGCACCGGCGGCGATCCGTGGACCATCGGCTGGGGCGCGACGGGGCGCGATCATGTGCACGGCGGGCGCATCGCCAAAGGCACGGTCTGGACGCAGGCGCAATGCGATGCCCGGCTGACCGATGATCTGATCCGCTATGCCGCCGATGTTGCGCGCGCGCTGGGGAAAGCCCCCGCCACGCAATCGCAATTCGATGCGCTGGTCAGCTTCCATTACAATACTGGCGCGATTGCCCGCGCGACCCTGACGAAGAAACACATCGCGGGTGATCATAAGGGGGCTGCGCGCGAATTTGCGCGCTGGAACCGCGCGGCCGGGCGGGTGCTCAAAGGGCTTGTGCGTCGCCGCGCGGCTGAGGCTGAACTCTATCT
>JAHJSJ010000212.1 GCA_018830415.1 Alphaproteobacteria bacterium
GCTTTGCTGTGGGCCTGGGGCGGGCTGCTGATCGTGCTGACGGGTGCCTATGCCTGGGCAACCGTGGCGTTTGGCATCCGCTTTTCCAACCTCACCTATCGCGGGGTGCTGACCAACGGGCCATACCGGTTCACCCGCCACCCGGCCTATCTGGCGAAAAACCTGTTCTGGTGGGCTTCGGTGCTGCCGTTTCTGGTGACCTCCGGATCGGTTGCTGACGCGGTGCGCAACAGTTTTTTCCTGTTGATTGTCAATGCAATATACTATTGGCGGGCACGCACCGAAGAAGCGCACCTGCTCGCCGAAGACCCCAAATATGTCGAATATCACGCGTGGATGGCGCAGCACGGGTTGATCACCGCGCCGCTGGTGCGATTGAAGCGGATGATCAGCGGGCCTAGGCGCGCGCCGTCTGCGGCAGCTGGCCCGTTCCCGGCGGAATAGCCGCTTACATCAAGGCCGCGCCCTCATCAGCGTGGTATTTGATTGCTTCGACGATCTGAATATCAAGCTGCGCAATCGCTGCGCCGAATGCTGCCATGTGCGGCGTGGCAAAATGCGCGGCAAGCGCGACGTCGTCCTGCCATTTTTCGACAATATGCAGCACGCCGGGATCGAGCACATCCTGCGCGAAGTTATAGGCGATGCAGCCTGCCTCGGCATTGGATGCCGCGACCATGTCGGACAACGCCGTGCGCGCCGCCTCGATCGCGCCTGCGCCCACTTTGGCTTTGGCCAATACGATCAGCATCTTGTCTCTCCCAATTCAGAATGATTGTTCATAAACGCGCGCAATATCGCTGTTCCATTCGCCGTGATAGGCATCGAGCAGGCGCTGGGCTGGCACCTTGCCGCTCGCGATAATCTCGTCGAGCGGATCGAGGAATCCGGTTTCGTTATCGCCCGAAGCGTTCAGCCGCGCGCGCGCTGCCAGCCCCTTGTGCGCGATCGCCAGCGCCTCGCGCCCGATATCGCGCAAGGATCCGCCGCCCGGCACCCTGGCATCGAGCGCCAGCCGCGGTGCATCATTGCGCAGCGCCTCGCGTTCTTCCACCGTCCAGTGCTTGACCAGATCCCACGCGGCATCGAGCGCGCCCTGATCGTATAACAGCCCGACCCAGAACGCTGGCAGCGCGCAGATCTTGTTCCACGGGCCGCCATCGGCGCCGCGCATCTCCAGAAAGCTTTTGAGGCGCACTTCGGGAAAAGCGGTCGACATATGGTCGACCCAGTCGCTTGCCGTGGGGCGCTCGCCCGGCAGCGCTGGCAGCTTGCCTTCGAGGAAGTCGCGGAAGCTCTGCCCCGCCGCGTCGATATATTTGCCGTCGCGGAACACGAAATACATCGGCACGTCGAGCATATATTCGGCATAGCGTTCATAGCCGAACCCGTCTTCGAAGACGAAACCCAGCATCCCCGTCCGCGCCGGATCGGTGTCTGACCAGATGTGCGAACGGTAGGACAGGAACCCGTTGGGCTTGCCCTCGGTGAAGGGCGAATTGGCGAACAGCGCGGTCGCCAGCGGTTGCAGTGCGAGCCCGACGCGGAATTTCTGCACCATGTCGGCTTCGGATTGATAATCGAGGTTGACCTGAATGGTGCAGGTGCGCAGCATCATGTCGAGCCCCATGCTGCCCACACGCGGCATATGCCGCAGCATGATGTCATAGCGACCCTTGGGCATGATCGGCAGTTCTTCACGGGTCTTGTCGGGCCACATGCCGAGGCCGAGATAGCCGACCCCGCATTTCTCGCCGACCGCCTTCACCTGCTCCAGATGCCGCCCGGTTTCCGCGCAGGTCTGATGCAGATTTTCCAGCGGCGCGCCCGATAATTCGAGCTGTCCGGCGGGTTCGAGGCTGACAGCGCCATCCTCGCCTTTGAGCGCGATGACATGTCCGCCTTCCTCAACCGGCGACCACCCGAATTGTTCGAGGCCTTTGAGCAGGTCACGGATGCCGCAGGGTTCATCATAGGACGGCGCGCGGTGGTCGGCGCGCCTATACACCAGTTTTTCGTGCTCGGTGCCGATGCGCCAGTCGGTCGGAGGCTTTTCGCCGCCCACCATGGGCGCGACCAATTGGTCGAGGCTTTCGATGATCGGATCGTCTGCCGTGCTGGTTTCGCGTGTGCTCATCGAAGATGCCCTCTTTGGCCGGTTGCCATAGAAAACTGATATGCTGGTGGAAAGCGAAAACGTGTTTGCATGCGCGAAGCGGTGCTACCAATCGCCTGCGCTCGCCATCCACACCGCGAGCGCAGCGATGGCGGCGGTTTCGCCGCGCAGGATTCGCGGGCCGAGCGTGATCGGGCGGGCGGCAGGATGGGCGCGGATGGCGGCGCGCTCCGCATCGTCGAACCCGCCTTCGGGGCCGGTGAGGATGGCTGCGGGGCCGGAATGGGCCGTGAAGGCTTGTGCTGCAGGCTCACCCCCGTTCTCGTCGGCAAAGAACAGCGCGCGATCATCCGGCCAATCGGTAAGCAGCGCGTCAAGTTTTACCGGTTCGGCGAGTTCGGGCAGCGCCGTGCGGGCGCATTGTTCGGCAGCCTCGGTGGTGATCGCGCAGGCGCGATCAAGGTTGAGCTTATCGGCAACGCAGCGCCGGGTGATCAGCGGTTGAATGCGCGCCGCGCCCAGCTCGGTCGCCTTTTCCAGCACAAGATCGAAACGGTCTTTCTTGAGCAGCGCCGGGCAGAGCCACAGGTCAGGCACGGCTTCACGCGGGCGGAGTTGTTCAAGCACTTCAAGCGCAACCTCGCGCTTGCCCACATCGCTGACCCGCGCGGCCCATTCACCGGTGATATCGTCGCACAGGATCACCGTGTCGCCCACGCCTGCACGCATGACGCGGGCGAGATAATGCGCGGGGTTGCCTTCTATCCGCACCCCCGCGCCGGGACGCAGTTCCTCGGTCACGAACAGGCGCGGGGCGCTTTTCGGAGGCCATGCTGGGGTTGCGGACATAGCTTTGCACTAGGCGCTCCGGGCGCTAGGGAGCAAGTCATGTCCGCGCGCACTATACAGTTTGGGGCACAATTCCTGATCGCCACCGTGTTCCTGCTGCTCGGGGGATGGGCACTGTTTGCGCCGTCGAGCGTGATTGCATTAGCGGTGACCGAGCCCTTTCAGGACAGCACTTTCCTCACCCGTTTTGCAATCGCCTGTTTTGGTGCGCAGGCGGTGCTATTCGGGCTGATGGCACTGGTTACGAGGTGGAGTGCGAGAGCGTTTCTCGTATTTGCCGCGCTGTTGCTGCCGTTTTTCGGGTTCAACTGGTATTTCCATTATGAAGTGCCGGTGCTGACTTCGATCGGGATGCTCGACTTTGCCGGTAACGTGACGATGTTCGCGCTGGCGCTGTGGGGCTGGCGGGCGGCAAGAATGGATAAAGCGCAAGCATGACCAGCCAGATTGTCCCCGATAGTGAGCATCGCGGCATCGTCGAACGACTGCCGCAGCTTCCGCGTGACTTGGCGCAGCTGGCGCGGTTCGACCGGCCGATTGGGTGGTGGCTGTTGTTCTGGCCCTGTGTGTTCGGGGTGTGGCTGGCGGGTGCAGGTGCGCAATTCGCGCTACTTGGCTGGCTGCTGCTGGGCGCGATTGCGATGCGCGGCGCGGGGTGCGTCTATAATGACATTGTCGATGCCGAACTTGACGCGAAGGTGGCGCGCACCGCCGCTCGCCCGGTAGCGAGCGGGCGGGTATCGAAGAAGCTGGCATGGGGGTGGCTGCTGGCCTTGTGCCTGATCGGCCTGATCGTGCTGTTGCAACTGCGCTGGCAGGCGCAAGTGGCGGCGCTGGGCAGCCTTGCGCTGGTCGCCGCCTATCCCTTCATGAAGCGCATCACCTGGTGGCCGCAGGCGTGGCTGGGGATGGTGTTCAACTGGGGGTTGCTGGTCGGCTGGACGCAATTGCGGCTGGACAATTGGGACGCGCTGGCAGCGGTCTATGCCGGGTGCATCGCCTGGGTGATCGGATATGATACGATCTATGCCCTGCAAGACCGCGAGGATGATGCAATGGTCGGCATCCGGTCTTCGGCGCTGGCGATGGGGGCGCGGGTGCAAGCGGGAATCGCCGGGTTCTATGCCGCCGCAATCGTGCTGTGGGCGCTGGGCATCTGGCTCTATCGGCCCGATCCGCTGGCACTGCTCACGCTGCTGCCGGTGGCGGGGCATCTGGCGTGGCAGGTGGCAACGCTGGACGCGGCCGATTCCGCCAATCCGCTCACCCGGTTCCGGTCGAACCGCTGGGCTGGGGCGCTGATGGCGGCGGCGTGTTTTGTGGTGGGGAACGCCTAGGAGCGTTGCGGCGGTGCTGTAGTGGGGACTGTCGCCCACCGACGCCTGACCAGGATCGACGAACTGCACATGGGACGATCAACTGTGTGTACTATCCTACTAATACGGCTTTCCTCCCGCTATCAATCCTCTAAGATACGGGGCGTAATTATCAGTTTAACAGGGGATCATCATGCTCGAACTCAGCGGCGTCAGCCACGTCTATCCCAACGGCACCCGCGCGCTTGACGATGTGACGCTGTCGATCCCCAAGGGGATGTTCGGGCTGCTCGGCCCCAATGGTGCGGGCAAATCGACGCTGATGCGCACCATCGCCTGCCTGCAATCGCCGACGGCGGGAAGCATCCGCTTCGGTGAGATTGATGTGTTGGCGCAGCCCGATGCGCTGCGGCGCACGCTTGGCTATCTTCCGCAGGATTTTGGCGTTTATCCGCGCGTTTCGGCCTATCAGATGCTCGATCACATGGCGGTACTGAAAGGCATTTATGATGCCAAGGATCGGCGCGGCGTGGTCGAGAACCTGCTCAACCAGACCAACCTGTGGGCGGTGCGCGGCAAGGCGATCGCGGGCTTTTCGGGCGGGATGCGCCAGCGGTTCGGGATTGCGCAGGCGCTGATCGGTGATCCTGAACTGATCATCGTCGATGAACCCACCGCCGGGCTTGATCCCGAAGAACGCAACCGGTTCCTCAACCTGCTCGCCGGGATTGGTGAGAATGTGGTGGTGATCCTGTCGACCCACATCGTCGATGATGTCGCTGATCTGTGCCCGCGCATGGCGGTGCTGGCAGAGGGCCGGGTGCAATTGGAAGGGCCGCCGCGCGATTTGATCGGATCAATCGCCGGGCGGGTCTGGCAACGCACCATCGCGCATCAGCAATTGCCCGATATGCAGGCCGCGCACGAGGTGATCTCGCACCGCTTCTTTGCCGGAGAAATCGTGGTTCATGTGCTCAGCGACACGCAGCCCGAAGGTTTCGCCCCGGTCACGGGAGGGCTGGAGGACGTGTATTTCGCCACGCTGGCGCAAACCCGCCGCCCTGCCGCTGCCGCTGCGGCCTGATGGGAGCGCCCGCCATGTTGACCGCCTCCATCGCCACATTTGAAATCCGCTACCAATTGAAAAACCCGGTGTTCTGGGTGGCGGTAGCGATCTTTTTCCTCATCGGTTTCGGGGTCGCGGCCAGTAATAATGTCAGCATCGGCACGCCGGGTTCGGTGCATGAAAACTCGCCGTTTGCGATCACTATTGCGCTCGCGCTGCTGGGGTTGTTTTACCTGTTCGTGATCACCTCGTTCGTCGCCAATGCGGTGGTGCGCGATGATGTGACCGGGTTCGGGCCGATGATCCGCGCTACCCCGGTGGGGCGCAGCCAGTTTCTGGCCGGACGGTTCGTAGGCGGATTAGTGATCGCGATCCTCGGCTACATGGCGGTGCCGCTGGGCATTGCGCTGGGGTCAGCGATGCCGTGGGTTGATCCGGAAACCGTGGGGCCGGGCGGATTTGCCACCTATGCCTGGCCGTTCCTTATCATCGCCATCCCCAACCTGATCCTGTCATCGGCGCTGCTGTTCAGCCTCGCCACGATCACGCGGTCGATGCTGGCGAGCTATATCGGCGTGCTCATTCTGGTGATGGGTTATCTTACCACCAGCGCCGTGCTGGGCAATGAACCTGAATATCAGGACGCGCTCGCCCGGTTTGAACCGATGGCGCTTGGCGCGATTGGCGAGATTTCGCGCTACTGGACGGCGGCAGAGATGAATACGCGGGCGATCCCGTTCGAAGGCAATCTGCTGATCAACCGGTTGCTGGTGCTGGGCTGGTCGGCGCTGTTCCTTGGCCTTGCCTGGTGGCGATTCAGCATGACCGAA
>JAHJSJ010000213.1 GCA_018830415.1 Alphaproteobacteria bacterium
GTGCGCTGGCGCAGGAACTGGGCGCGACGTTGGTCGCGAGCGATGCAATCATGACAACGCCTTGCGACGTATTCAGCCCCAATGCGCTGGGCGCGGTGCTGGATGATGAAAGCATCGCCCGGCTCGATTGCCCGATTGTCGCGGGCGGGGCCAATAACCAGCTCGCGCGGGCAGAACACGGCGCGGTGTTGGCGGCGCGCGGCATTCTTTATGCGCCCGATTATGTCATCAACGCCGGCGGGATTATTTCCGTGGCGACCGAATACCTCGCGCGGCGCGACGGCCACGCCAGCGATATTGCCGAGGTCAACGCACTGCTGGCGCAGATCCCCGGCAGGCTCGAAGCGATCTGGCAGGAAAGCGATGCCACCGGCGTTTCGTCCGATGTGGTCGCTGACCGGATGGCGCAAAAGCTGATCGGGCGCGGTTGAAACGGCTTACTTGCCGGTGACGAATTGACCGATGCATGAATTGCAGTCTTGTCCGGTTCGGGTGTAACGCTACAAGCCCGACCAGACGCACATAGATATGCACATTTACGCCAACCCCACCCGTTTCCTGTCACTGGCAAAGTGGCTGATGCCGCTCCTGTTCTGGAGCGGCTTGGTGCTGTCCGTGGGTGCGCTGGCGTGGGGGTTGGTCGCGGTGCCGCCTGATCGGCTGATGGGCGAAACCGTGCGCATCCTGTTCATCCATGTCCCCGCGGCATGGCTGGGCATGGGGGGCTGGGCCGGGATTGCGATTTCCAGCGCCATGCTGCTGATCTGGAAACACCCGCTGGCTGCGATTGCCGCGCGCGCGATTGCGGTGCCGGGGATGGTGTTTTGCGCGATCTGCCTTGCCACCGGATCGATCTGGGGTCGCCCGACATGGGGCACCTGGTGGGAATGGGATGGGCGCTTGACCTCGATGCTGGTGCTGTTGTTCCTCTATGTCGGATATATCGCGCTGACGCAGGCCACTGCGCGCGAAGGCGGATCATCGAAAATTGCCGCGATTTTCGGGCTGGTCGGCGCGGTGAACGTGCCGATCATCAACCGCAGCGTGGTGTGGTGGAACTCGCTCCACCAACCGCCCAGCATCACTGCGGGCAAAAGCGCGATTGATGCGACGTTTCTGGTGCCGTTATTGGTGGCGGTGGTGGGCTTTTCGCTGCTATTCGGCGCGATCGTGCTGATGCGGATGCGCGCGCTGATCGCCGAACAACAGGTCGAAGCGCGGCTGCGGCGGCGCGCATTGGATGATGATGCGTCTGCGGCTGGCGTTCCGGTAATGGAGCAGGCGTAATGCGCGAACAGCTCAACCAGTGGGATTTTGTGATGTTGGCCTATGCGGTCAGCGCGATTGCGCTTGGCGGGTTGATCATCTGGTCATGGCGCGCAATGCGCCGGGCCGAAGCGCGGCGCGATGCCGTGCGCCGGCGCTGAGGTAAGGAAACGCCATGAAAGCCAAGCATCAACGCCTTATCCTCATCATCGCCGCGCTGATCGCGATTATCGGCGCGGGCCTGATCGCGGCGTGGACATTGCGCAACCAGGCTAACTATTTTTACCTGCCCGAACAGATGGCGGCCACACCCCCGGCGGTGGGGCAAGCGGTGCGGCTGGGCGGGATGGTGCAGCCCGGATCGCTCGCCACCGAAGCGGACGGGGTGACGGTCAATTTCATGGTCACCGGCAACACCGAAGATGCGATCCCCGTGCGGTATAGCGGCATCCTGCCCGATTTGTTCGTCGAAGGATCGGGTGTGGTGGCCGAAGGCAGCCTTGGCGCGAACGGCGTGTTCATGGCCACCAACCTGCTGGCCAAGCATGACGAAAATTACGTGCCCAAGGAACTCGAAGGCATGGGAACCGCGCAAGCGGCAAAAATGGCAGCTGATACCACGGTGGGGCTGACCCAATGATCGCCGAAATCGGACTGGCCGCGCTGTGGCTCGCCGCTGCGCTGGCGGTGTTGCAGATGGTGTCAGGCGCGCTTGCGCTGCGTAGCGCAGAGGGCGAGGCCAATCCGCTGGCGATCTATGCCCGGCCCGCTGCGGTGATGCAGGCGTTGCTGGCGGGGCTGGCCTTCGCGATGCTGGTATGGGCGTTTGCGGTCACTGATCTGTCGATCAAGCTGGTCGCGGCCAATTCGCATTCGATGAAGCCGATGATTTACAAGCTCACCGGAACATGGGGCAATCACGAAGGGTCGATGCTGCTGTGGGTCGGGGTGCTGGCGCTGTCGGGCGGCTTGCTCGCCCTGTTTGAGCGCCGCCTGCCCGAACGCACGATGGGCGCTACGCTGGCCGTGCAGGGGTTTGTGGCGCTGGGGTTCTATGCATTTCTGCTGTTGTCCTCCAACCCGTTTGAACGGCTGCCGGTGCCCGCGATCGAGGGTTCCGGGCTGAACCCGTTGTTGCAGGATATCGGTCTCGCGTTTCACCCGCCCACGCTTTACGCGGGCTATGTCGGGCTGTCGGTGGCGTTCAGTCTGGCGATGGGCGCGTTGTTGACGCGTGAGGTCAATCCTACCTTCGCCCGGGTGATGCGCCCGTGGGTGCTGGGGGCGTGGGTGCTGCTGACCTTCGGGATCACGGCGGGGTCATACTGGGCCTATTATGAACTCGGCTGGGGCGGCTGGTGGTTCTGGGATCCGGTCGAAAATGCCTCGCTGATGCCGTGGCTGGCGGCGACTGCGCTGCTGCATTCGGTGGCTGTGCTCGCCGCGCGCGATGCGCTGCGCACTTGGACGATCATGCTGGGCGTGCTGGCGTTCTCGATGTCGATGCTGGGCACGTTTCTGGTGCGTTCGGGCGTGCTGACGAGCGTTCATGCCTTTGCGGTCGATCCGGAACGCGGGGCGTTTATTCTCGTTCTGCTCGGCCTTTATATTGGCGGAGCTTTCACGATTTTTGCCCTGCGCGCAGGCGCGGTGGCGGAAGGCAAGCGGTTTTCGTTCAGTAGCCGCGAAGGCGCGCTGGTGTTCAACAATGTGATGCTGTCCGCGATCCTCGCGATCGTGCTACTCGGCACGCTCTACCCGCTGCTGACCGAGGCGTTTGATGTGCGGGTGTCGGTCGGCCCGCCCTATTTCAACCCGGCGAGCGCGATGTTTGCTATTCCGATGTTTCTGGTGATGGCGGTCGGCCCGCTGCTGCGGTGGAAGGAGGACAGCCCCCGGCGCATCCGGTTTGAAGTGCTGTTGCTCGCCGCCATTTTGATCGGTGTGATCGGGCTGGTGAGTTTCTTCGGCCAATTCGCATTGCTGCCGCTGCTTGGTCTTGGCCTTGCCGCGGCCCTTGGCGTTGCGGCGTTCCTGCCGCTGCGCGGACGCAAGCTGACGCGGGTGCCAGTAGCGACTTGGGGCATGGTGCTGGCGCATTTCGGGATCGCGGTGTCGCTGTTCGGGATGGCCAGCGAAGGCGCGTTCACGCAGGAACGCCTCGCCGCAGTGGCCCCCGGCGGGAGCGATCAGGTGGGCGATTACACCTTCACCCTGCAAAGCGTAAATCCGGTGGCCGGGCCGAACTGGACAGCGATTGAGGCGCGCATTGCCGTCAGCCGCGATGGCGGCACCCAGGTCATCCTCACCCCGCAGGCGCGCAATTTCTGGTCGCCCGCGCAATCGACCAGCGAAAGCGCGCTGCTCACCCGCTGGGACGGTCAGCTTTATGCGGTAATCGGCAATCAGGCCGCTGATGGGCGTTGGCAGATACGGATGTGGTGGAAGCCGTTTGTGACCTTCATCTGGTATGGCGGTCTGCTGATCGCGCTGGGCGGGGTGCTGTCGATTATTGGCAGGGTGCGGGTCGATATGAAGCGTCGCAAGGCGGTATCTCTTGGTGATGAGCGTCGCGCTGATCCTGAGGCGCTGGGCACAGCGCCGGTGCCTGCGGAGTAAACGGCCATGCGCTCACGCCTGTTCCTTTGGGTGCCGCTCGCCCTGTTCGCGTTTTTCGCCGGGCTGGCGGGCTATATGCTCACACAGGATAAAACCGAATTCGTCGAAAGCGCGATGATCGGCCAATCACTGCCCGATTTCGCGCTCAAACCTGCGTTTGATGGGCTGCCGGGTGCCGCGCGCAGCGATCTGGTTGGCGGCCAGCCGCGCCTGCTCAATATCTGGGCAAGCTGGTGCCTGCCCTGCATCGCCGAGGCCCCGCAGCTTGAAGCATTGCAGGCCCAAGGGGTCGAAATCGTCGGCATTGCCATTCGCGACCGGCCCGAAGATGTCGCCAATTTCCTCGCGCGTCATGGCAATCCCTATACCCGGATCGGCGCGGATGATATTTCCGAAGTGCAGCTTGCCATCGGCTCGTCAGGTGTGCCCGAAACCTTCGTGATCGATGCCGCGGGCGTCATCCGATACCAGCACATCGGCGATATCCGCGAGAGTGATATTCCGATATTGCTCGCCGAATTGGAGAAGGCCCGATGATCAGGGTGCTTCTTGCCTTTCTGGCGGCGCTGATCGCTTTGCCGCTCTCCGCGCAGGACACTATGCCGCCCGCTCCCTATGCCTATAATCAGCTCGACGACCCAGCCCTGGAGGCGAAGGCAACCGCACTGATGCACACGCTGCGCTGCCTCAAATGCCAGTCGCAGTCGATCGCCGATAGTGACGCACCGATGGCAGGCGATATGCGCCATCAGGTACGTAGCCGCATTCTGGCAGGCGAAAGCCCGGCGCAGATCCGCGCGTGGCTGGTCGCGCGCTACGGTGATTATGTCAGCTATACGCCCACGGTCAGCGCGAGCACCTGGCCGCTGTTTGCGATACCGGCGTTGCTGATTTTGATTGTCGCTGCGGTGCTTTTGCGGCGGCTCGGCAGGCGGCACGCTGATGCGGGAGATGCGTCATGATCGTTGGCTGGCTTGCTGTGGGCGCGCTGGCCCTGACGGCGTTTGCGTTTGCCGCGCTGGCACTGCGGCTGCCGCGCGAAGGTTTTGCGCTGTTCGGCGCGGTGCTGGTGTTCGGCTTGGCCGGATACGCGTGGCAGGGCGCGCCGGGACAGCCCGCAGCGCCCAAGCAAGCGGCTGTTGCGGCGAGCAATCAGGGCGAAGCGATGGTCGAAGGGCGCGCCGCGCTGTTTGATCGCACTCTGCCGCCTCCCAATTACCTGCTGACGTCAGATGCCTTTGCCCGGCGCGGTAAATTTGCCGATGCTGCCGCGTTGCTACAAGGCGGCTTGGAAGCAAATCCTGACGATCAGGAAAGCTGGCTCGCGCTTGGCCTTGCTTTGGTGGGCCATGCTGATGGGTTTGTCACTCCGGCGGCGCTGCAGGCGTTTGGCCGCGCGCGGGCGATTGACCCTGCCCATCCGGGGGCGGAGTATTTCCTCGGCATTGCTTATCTGCAAAGCGGTGAGATCCGCGCGGCGCGCAATGTCTGGGCTGGACTGCTCGAACGCACGCCTCCCGATGCTCCGTGGCAGGAGGAATTGGCGGATGATGTCGCGCAATTAAACAATA
>JAHJSJ010000214.1 GCA_018830415.1 Alphaproteobacteria bacterium
CGAACGCATGGTGCACCGGGGGCACGGGCGCATCGGCTTGGTCGGCACCGCCGCCGCCTCGCACTCCCTGCCGTTCGCGGCAGCCTATGCCGGGAGCAAGGCTGGCCTTGCGCGGTTCGCCGATGCCTTGCGACTTGCGGTCAAACACCACGGCGTCAGCGTCACCCTCATTTCTCCGGGCTTTTTCGCAGCGTCGGACAGCAAAATTGCCGGTTCGTCTCGCCCGGGGGAAATCCCGGTCGCCATCGTCGCAGAGCGGATGATTGCGGCGGTTACCAAAGGGCAGGCAGAACTTGTGGTGCCCCGAAGGTTTCTGCTGCTGCGCTGGCTCGACCGGCTGCTGCCCCGCGCTCTGCGTGACCGCTTGCTGCTATCCCTCCGCCTCCCCTGACCGGATGGCGGCGAGGATGGCGTGGTGCAGTTCCGCCGGGGTCAGATCCTGATCGGGTCCGCTAACGGATAGCGCCGTTCCATCATGGGCAAACCGCATCAGCACATAGGGCGTGTGGCGCTCTGCTGCCGGCTCAATCACACCGGGAATGCTCGGCCGATGATCGCCGAAGAAACAGAATGTGACGGGCCGTTCAAGCTGCGGCAGCGCCTCCAGCAACCTTGTGAGCATGGCATCGCTATGGCCGACTAGCTCGAGATAGGGCGCCGCCTTGGATTCGGCCCCGGCTTTTCCGGGCGGCCAGGGCCCGTGATTTTCGATTGTCACGGCATAAATCAGGCCTGCGCGCGTGCGGTCTTGCGCCAGTTCGATGATGCGCTCGGCAATGGCCGCATCGGTGACATAACGCCCTTCTTCCGGCGCGGGTGCGGCAAAGCTATCCTCCCCAACCAGCGCGGTGAAGCCGGCCTGCGGCATCAACCGGTCACGCCCGTAAAAGCGCAGGTCGTGCGGATGGACAAACCAGCTGGCCCATTCACTATCATCAAGCCGATTGGGCAGCGCCCAGCTGGTCTCTCCGCCCGCGGTCAGGAAGGGATCAAAGCGGCGCAACCCCAGCGCCGCCTCGTCCCGGCCAAACAGCACGCCATATTCGGTGCGCATGGTATAGGCCCCAAAGCCCGGCACCAAAAGCCGCCCTTTCTGCCAGGCGAGATTTCGCGCGCTTTCAAGACCGGGTAGCGCGAATCGCGGTTGTTCGAACAACGCCGCCGGATCGGTGAATGATTCGCATTGGACGATCACCAGCAGCTGACGGCTTTGACCGGCGATCTTCGGCGCATCGCAAGGGGCAGGATCGGTCACCCTTCGCCAATTGTGCCAATGCACCAGCAAACTGGTGATCAACCCGTGATCGCGGACATCGATTTCGGGATCTGGCGCTTCGGCGATTCCCCGCCAACGCTTCATCCGCAGCAGGATGCCAAGGCCAAGCCCTGCCGTCAGCGCCAGCGCGGCTCCTGCAAGCCGCGGCGCCAATGCAGCGCTTGAAAACAGCGCCACTGCCGCAATCAGGCTGACAAACCCGCCGCCCAGCACAACAAACTGCCACGGTCGCAGTGCCGAGACATAGAACTGCGGATGCTGGAACACAGCGCCGACCAGTGCAACATCGCTGAACACCAGCGGTTCGCCTAGCACCTTACGCTTGGCATTCGAGATCGCTGACAGCGCACTGGCAAGCAAGACTGTCGCGGCCACCGACACGGGCAGCGCCCCGGTGATGACGAGCATCACGCCGCCCGCCAGTGCAGCGGCGAACAGCAGCATGGCCGTCCCGGAAAAACTGCGCGGCGGCACAGGCAGCTGGGCGCGCGGTAAGGCCAGCGCATCGGCCAGCACCACCCCCCCCGCCCAGACGAGCGCCCATCCGAGTGCCAACATGACCTCACTCATCGACAAGAATCCGTGCGTCGGCACTGCGCATTGCATCAAATTTCTGTGCGCGAGCGATCATGCTTGTGGCATCCCATCGGTGGCGGCTATCATGAAAAAGTGCGGGAAAGTAAAAACAAATTGATGGCCGGTCGTCGACAATGTCTGAGGAAGGCGACTATAGGCGGGCGCGTTTCCCGTTTGTTTCCAGCATGGTGTTCGATCTGGTAATGGCTGCTGAACCCGATCCGCTTTCGGCACATCGCCCCGCACCTGCGGGAACTCCGCGCCGTGTGATGCTGCTTCAAGGGTTGATGGGCCCGTTCTTCCGTCAGCTTGGGCAGGGTCTGCGCAAGGCCGGGCACACGGTGTTCAAGGTCAATTTCAACGGCGGTGACCGGGCTTACTGGCGGCTGCCGAACGGGATCGACTATCGCGGAACCCTGGCTGAATGGCCTGATGCTTTCGCCGATCTGCTGCACCGCCACCAGATCACCGATGTCATGCTGTTTGGCGACTGCCGCGATCACCATATTTCCGCGCTCAAGGTCTGCCGGGAACGCGGTGTTTCCGCCTGGGTGTTCGAGGAAGGCTATGTCCGGCCGGACTGGGTGACGATGGAGATCGGCGGGGTCAACGGCCACAGTTTACTGCCGCGCGACCCGCAATTTTACCGCGACCGCGCTGCCGCATTGCCACCTGCGCCTGAACACCGGAAGGTGCCGTCTTCGTTTCGCAGGCGCGCCAGTGAGGGCTTTTTTTACAACGCTGCCGATGTGCTGACCCGCTGGCGTTATCCGGGCTGGCACACCCACCGTCCGTGGCATCCGCTGGTCGAAGGCATGGGCTGGGCGCGCAAGCTCAGCCGCAGCAAAGAACGGCGCGAACAGGCCGCAGCCTTGATTGCGCGCCTGCTGGATCGGGATGAGGCCTATTTCCTGTTTCCTTTGCAGCTTGATTCAGACGCACAGATCCGCCTTCATTCCCCATTCGCCGGGGTCAAGGAGGCGCTGAAAGTCGTGCTTGAATCCTTTGCCAAACATGCGCCAGCCCATGCCCGATTAGTGGTCAAGGAGCACCCGCTTGATAACGGAGTGCGCAACTGGGAGCTTGAAACCAGCGACCTTGCTGAGCGATTCGGGGTTGCCGATCGGGTAGATTACCTTGCGTGGGGTGATATCGAAACGATTTCCGAACGCGCGCTCGGGATGGTCACGATCAACAGCACCAGCGGAACCTTGGCGCTCGCGATTGGCGTTCCGGTAGTGGTGCTGGGCACGGCGATTTACGACCTGCCTGATCTCACCTGCCAGAACGGGCTCGACCATTTCTGGACCGAAGCCACCCCGCCCGATGGCGAAACCTTTACTGCCTTTCGCCGGGTGCTGATTGATCACTGCCTGATCCCGGGGGGCTTTTTCTCCGGTGAGGCGCTGGACAAGGTGGTTGCGCACGCCGTTGCCCGGTTTGATGGGCGCGGGCTGCCGTCGGACTGATACCGGCATCCTTGCGGCGCAAACCAATTCTGTCGATTGTGCGTCGCCATGGGTCAAGAGGCGGATTTTTTAAGCTTCTGCTTGTGGACACGGTGGATTCGGTGTTGCTGCCCGCTGATACTGCCCACGCCACTCGGTAAATCCGGTTGAAGGATAATTCATGCGCACCATTCTCGTCACCGGATCGGCCGGGTTCATCGGTTTTCACCTGTCGCAATTGCTGCTCGACGAAGGCTTTCGCGTCGTCGGCTTTGACGGGATGACCGATTATTACGATGTGCGGATCAAGCAGCGGCGCCATCAGATGTTGCTGCAACATCCGCATTTCAGCGCGACCGAAGCCATGCTCGAAGATTTCGACCGCCTGCACGCGCTGGCGCTGGCGGAACGGCCCGACGTGATCGTACACCTCGCCGCCCAAGCGGGGGTGCGTTACAGCCTCGAAAACCCGCGCGCCTATATTGAGGCGAACCTGATCGGCACCTTCAACGTGATGGAATGCGCGCGCGAACTGGCAGTCGATCACCTGCTGATGGCCTCGACCAGTTCGGCTTACGGCGCGAATACCGAAATGCCGTTCACCGAAATGCAGAAATGCGACACCCCGCTCACCCTCTATGCCGCGACCAAGAAGGCGAACGAGGCGATGGCGCATTCCTATGCCCATCTGTGGAAC
>JAHJSJ010000017.1 GCA_018830415.1 Alphaproteobacteria bacterium
AGTTCGGCGGTGAACTGAGTCTGATTGTCCCCGATCCGGCCAATTTGCCCTGAATAGAGCGTGGAATGATCAAGCGTGATCCAATCGACCGCGCCGATTTCGATCGCGGCTTCATCGAACAGGCCGGCGGCAAGTTCTTCTTCGCGGATCGAATCATGGTGCAGCGCACCTTGTGCTTCGGCGCTGTCGTTGCTGAGTTCAACCGTGAGTCGGATCGCGGCAGGGATCATGCCGGGCGCGGCGCGGTGGGTTATGCCGCCGAAGGCCAGATCGCGGTCGTGGCTGGTAAAGGCGAGTGCGGCTCCATCGCGGCGATAAATGCGCCAAAAGGTCGCGACCGTATCAAGCTCGCGGTCGAAGAACACCCGCATCAGGCTGTCTCCCGCAGTTCGATCAGCGGGATTGATGGTGCCTCCCCGGCTGCAAAATCCACTGCGGACACGTCCAGCCGGTCTTCGGCAAATCGTACCGGAACATCGAACAGGAACCCGGCACGCACCTCTGCCCCGGCAGGCGGTGCGGCGAGGAATCGCAGCACGCCTTTCTCGCTCAGCGTCCAGCCAGTGGTCGCGCCGCCGCCGATGCTGACCAGCAGCGTTTCCGGCCGAGGCCGGGTGATTGGGCGCACTTGCGGCTCGATTGTTCCATAGGACTTGATCAGCTGGAAATCCGCCGTGGCGCCGTCGCCAATGCCGATCAACTGATCGAACATGGTTGGCGAGCCGGTCATCGCGTTGGAGCTGTGATCGAACGGATCCATGATGCGAAACCCGCGCGCCGGGCCGCGTCGGGCGCGGAAGAAGGCGACGAGTTCGGACAATTCCGCCTCTGACCGGATACCGGGGCCGACATCGAAATGCAGCCGTGCATCCGACCACAGCGAATTGCGCCGTTCATGCCCCGATGCGGTGACTGCAATCGAGGTCGAAAATTCCGGCGCGACCGAGGCATTGCGCCCCAGCGCAAAGGGGTAAAGCACGTTGTCGAACGGGTCCATGGCTTGCTCCGGGGATGGGGCGAGGCGGGTGTAGCCATCGCGGTTGATCTGCGGCAGCGCCCAGACGTAGCGGCGCACGATGTCGCGTTCGGCTGCTTCATCGAGCCCGCTGTCGATCCGCTGCCAGAAAAGTTCGGCATCGGCTGGATCGAGCACGAAACCGGCGAGGTAATCCTGAAGCGCAGACGGGTAGCCGAGCCAGGAATCGACAAAGGCATAGGCCGCCCGCCGCGCCGCATCCGCTCCGCTGGTGAGCCAGTCGTAATCTTCGATCTGCAACCGGTCGAAAGCCGGTGCTGCCCAGCCGGATGGCAGGTTCGCCCGAAACAGTTCGGGACGGGCGGGATCGAGAATGGTCGGCGTGAATGTCAAAAGCAGCACCTCTGACGGCCCCTGCGCGGCATCGCGAACGGTTGCGGTCAGGTTCGCGGTCGATTGTGCCAGCAGCACGCCTGCTTCATCGAGCAACGAGGTTTGCGCGAAGGTCAGCGGGCCGCCGATATCGGTGATGACCGGCGGGGTGCCGCCGAATGCCATCCTTGCGGCGTCGTCATACAGGCAGATTTCTCCCGCTGATGTCACCCACCACCACGGTTCGCCGATCTGGAAGCGGACCGGCAGACCTGCCTGCCGGATCAGCGCCACAAAATCGCTGGCCACCTTCGACAGCCATGCCATCGCCTGCGTGTTTGCCGGAGACAACAGGGTCGATGGCGGCACCCAACCGGTCAGCGCCGGGGCACCGCTCGCGGTGCGCTGCTTCCAGGCATCCGGGCAATAGGCATCGAACAATTCATACGAGAGCGAGGCGATGACTTCGAAGCCCTCCGCCCGTGCAAGCGCGAAGTAATTGCTGTGCCAGGCGGCTGCTGGCGCACTAAGCTCTCCTGCAGTCGCCACCTTGACCTTGCCAGCGGGCTGCTGCGTGAGCCGCATGAAATGGCTCATGCCGACATAGTGGATCAGATCCTGACGATAGCCGAGACCGGTCACCGCGCGCAGCAGGCGTGCCGGGGTCTGGTTGAAGGCATCGTCATAGGCGGTCGCGATCCGTGTGCCATGCGGAGGCAGCAGGACATCGCCCACTTCGAGCATGGCGCGGGCACCATCCGCGAGGATATCGGACACCGTCACCGAACCATTGAAGCGCGCGGGCAGCGGCGCGGTGCTGCCGGGAACGTGGCCGGGCGCGACCAGCGAGATGAACATGCGGTCGATGTCGTCGGGGTGGACAGGCTCGCCCGGCAGGCCAAAGCCCGCTTCAAGATCGGAGAAGGGCAGGGTAATCCGGGCATCGGTCGGGGTGCCTTGCGCATAGTTCCACAGCCGCACAAACCACGTCCGGGGGGTGCCAGCGGCATCGCGCCCTTCGATCGTCAGCGTTGGCCCGTTGGGCAGATCAAGCGCGATCACGCCTTCGGACTGCCAGCGAAAGCTGAGCGTGGTGTGCGCGTAATCGCGATCGGTTTCATAGGCGAGCAGCGGGTGATCGAGCGTGTCGACGCTGTCCCAGATCAGCCCGATCAGTTCGCCTGCGTGGTGCAGTTCAACCTCCACCCGCAGCGCATCAGGCGCAATCGTCACCACCGAAGCCATCGCAGGCCGGGGGAAATTGACCGTCCAGAACCGCGGATCGAACCGCTGGATAAAGCTGCTTTCCTGCGCGCGGCGTTCGCGTGCGAGCCAGAATGCCATGATATTTCCCCCGATCAGGCCTGTTGCAAGGAGCGGCGCACCGCGCTGGCGATTTGCCGGGATGAACGTTGCATCGCCGTGGGCGCAGCCGTGCCGCGCGGAACCGCCAGCTGGATCGCCACTCGCACATCGCGCCCTGCTGCGGGGCTGCCAGTGTCGATCCGTCCTGATGCGGTCGGGACAAACACTTCCGGCCCGCGTTCGCCAACCAGAAACGCGCGTCCGGGGCTGACCGGCCCGCCGGTCGCGCGCCCTGGCAGGCCGAACAACGCGCCCAGCGACTGGCCGATCAGCCCGCCCAGTCCGCCGCCCCCGCTGCCGCCTCCACTTGCCCCGCCGAAAAGGTTGCTGATGCCCGATTGCAGTGCGTGGGCGGCAATTTCGTTGAGCGCATTGAACGCCGTGCGCCTCAGATCGTCGAATCCCAGACTGCCCCGCCGCAAGGCTGATAGCAGTCCGTTTTCAAGCACATTGCCCGCCCGCCCGAACCCGTCGAGCAACGACGTGTCGAGCGAGCGGCGCATGGTTTCCAGATCGGCGGCAAAGCCATCGGTGCGCGCGCGCACGTCGATCACCAGGTCTTCAAAATTGTCATTCATGGGCGTCGCGCTCCATCATTCTGGCGATCATCTCGCGGCTGGGTGGGGGTGGGACGGCAGCTTCGTCAGGCGCGGCCAATGCCATCGCCAGTTCGGCCGGGGTGGCGTTCCAGAACTCGCCCGGACGCCAGCCGAGCAGGCGGGCCGAAAGGCTGCACCAGCGAACAGCGGCGTCGGAGAAGGTGGCAGTCACGGCTGATCCTGAGCAGCCTGACCTTGCAGCACCTGCGCCAGAACGGCGCGCACTGGCTGGGTGGCCGCCACCAGCCCCATTGCCAGCACCGCCTGACCCACACCGGCACGGTCAGGCCGCGATTGCAGCGGCAGGCAGTGCCACAGCAGCGCGGTCATCTCGGTCAGGGTCAGCGCCCCTTGGGCCGCGCGTTCGACCAGCGCGAACAGCGACCCCAGCTCGGCTTCGGCCAGCACCAGGTTTTCAAAGCTCGGGCGCAGCACATGGTTGACACCCGCCACCATCAGCACGCTTTCCCCGCGCAGGGGATTGGCGGCGGCGGTCATGCCGGCACGACCGGCCCGGAGCTTTCGAGCTGGAGCGTATAATTGCGCTCCCCATTGAAATCCCCGGCATAATCGAGCCGCTGGACCAGGAACCGCCCGCGCAGCTTTTCGCCATCCTCGAACGACAATTCGTAATCATCGATCGTTCCGGCCAGCGCATGGCCGCGCATCGCGCTTTCCGCCGCGCTGCCGAGGAAGATTCCCGCAGCGCTGACCGACACCGAACGGGTGCCCGCGCCGGACAAAAGATCGCGCCAGCCGCCCGAATCCTTGTGGGTGATGACCACCGTGTCGCCATTGATCGACATTTGCGTGGTGCGAAGGCCTGCGACGGTCTGATAGGCGGGGGGAGAGGCCCCGTCGGTGATCTTGAGCAGGAAGGCGGCGCCGGATTGGGCGGGCATGGGCGTAACTCCTAATTTGGTTCAAGAATGCGGAAACGAAATTCGATGAGAGCGCCGCGGGCGTTGTCCGCGCGCGCTTCGCTGCGCGAACGCAGGAACCGGATCGAGGCGAGTTCAAACCCCGGCTGGAACGGAGGCAGGGCGAGCACCCGGCGCTCGATCGCGGCGAGCAAGGGGGCGTCGGCGGCGGTAAGATCGGTGCGGGTTTCCAGTTCGAGCGCGATCCGGGTTTCGCGCCCGGCGCGGGTTTTGGTGCCCCAGTCGATCGAAGCACTTGCCGCGATGCCGAGCCACGGCGGGCTTACGCTGAGCGGGGCTTCCTCCTCGATTGCGTTGAGCGCGGCGAGCGCGGGATCGGCCCTGAGCCAGGCGATCAGCGCGGCGCGCAGGTCATTTTCCATGGCGCTCATTCCTTGTGATATCGGCGGTGAAATCAGGCCACAACGCGGTGGCAGAACGCCATTGCGCACCCGGCGCGCGGCGTTCCCGGCGGCGTGCTGCGGCGCGGCTGGCGGCGATTTGCCCGGCCCGCGCAAGCAGGCGCTGCATCAGCCGGGCGCTGGAGGTGGCGGCCCGGATCATGCCAGCCTCGTGCTGCGCCACGGCCGCCACAGCGCGGTAACGCTTGCAGGCACCGCCGCGCCCGCCTTGCCCTCGCGGTCGCGCTCACGGTAGAGATGCGCTGCCAGGCGGATGATCCCGTGACGCAGCGATGCGGGCAGGCTTTCCCAGTCATCGGCAATTCCGACCACCAATAGCAACGCGATCCCGCGCCCATCGAATGGTTGCAGCAATTGCACACAGGCGCTTACCGCGATGCGCCACTCCAGCGCGTCGGTCGGCAACGTCAGATCCTCACGCGTGCCGTCGGCGGCGATCAATGCCGCGCCGGTGATCTGGCGCACCGGACGCGATACCAATTCCTGCCAGCCCGCGCGGGGCGCAATGATTTCCTCGACCGTCTGCGCCAGCGGCATCTTGCCGGTGAAGGCTTCGCAGATGGTCAGACTGGCATCGAGCAGCCCGATCAGGGCGGCATCGTCATTGGGGCGGCTGATCCCGAGCCAGTGCTTGAGCTCCGCCAGCGCCGCGCCGTCTAGCACTGCTGGCTGCAAGATAGTCCGCTCCATTGCGGTTCTCCAAATCTGTGTTCGAAACAAGGTGCGCCCGCATCGCCGGGTCAGGCCGGAAGGGGGCCTGAAGCGATGCGGGCGCGAGATACCGGCGGGGGAGCAAGGGGGAGAACTCAACCCGGCCGGGACAGCGAAGCGAAGGCGTGGTGCCTAGGCTTCGATCTTCAGCAGCTTGATCGCGTTTGAATCGAGCACTTTGCCGCCAACCCGCTTGGTGGCGTAGAAATGCACGAAGGGCTTGTTGGTGAACGGATCGCGCAGCACCCGGGTCGCGCCGTTTTCGGCGATCAGATAGCCGTGGCGGAAATTGCCGAACGCAATCGGGAAGGTTCCGCCCGCGACATCGGGCATATCCTCGGCCTCGATCACCGGGTAGCCCAGCAGGCGGTCAGGCTGGCCGTCGACCATGCCCGGCTGCCACAGGAACGCGCCGTCGGCGGTCTTGAGCTTGCGCACGGTGGCCAGCGTTGACGAGTTCATCACGAACACGGCGCCCTGACGGTGGCCGGATTTCAGCGAATGGATCAGGTCGATCAACCGGGCATCGGGCGCTGCATCGAACCCTGCGGCGCTGCCCGAACCGATATACTGAACCGTGCCGAATGCGCGCACGCCGTCCTCTGCCGTGCCGGTGGCGGCGGTCAGGAAGCCTTCGGGCTGGTTGGTCCCGGTTCCGCTGACGAATGCGGAGCCTTCGGCGCGGGCGAATTCCAGCGCGATTTCGTTTGCCAGCCAGGTTTCGATATCGAACGCGGCATCATCCAGCATCGCCTGGCTTGCCGCCGGGTTGGCGTAGAGATCGCCCGAAGGCGGGGCGATTTCCGCGAATTGCGGCGTTCCGGTGTCGGGGCGCGGGGCGGTTTCACTGACCCAGCCCGAAGCAATGCCGCCAGTCGCCACCAGCTTGCGATAGCCAGACGTGCCGGTCTGCACCACCTGCGCAATCGTGCGGATCGGGCTGATTTCGGCCAGTGTCGAGGCAATCACCGCATCGATCTGGCGCGGCACGGCAAAGCCGCCATCGCCGGGGGTGGCACCGCTGATCGACTTGAGTTCGGTTTCACGCCCACGGCGCAGATAGCCATCGACGAAGCCTTTGATTTCGGGAGTATCGCTGGCCGGGGTGCCGCCCATTGCCGGGCGGGTGGCGGCGCGGGCGACCTTGTCGAGCCGCGACTTCACCTCGTCAACGTCGGTGCGCAGGCCAGTGATGGCGGCTTCGGCCTGATCCTGCCGGGCAAGAATGTCGAAACTGGCGTCGAGCGGATCGGTGGCGGTCATCGGGGTATTGGTGGGGGTATGTTCCATGGGGCAGTGGCCTTTCGGTTGGGCAGAAAAAAGGCCGCCCCAGTGGCGGCCGGTGGAAATTGATGGTTTGGGAAACTTCAAGCGACGAGATGAACTCTGGCGCCGTGCTGCAGCGGGTGGGTGACCAGGCTGACTTCGAACAGGTCAACCTCCAGCAATTCGCGGCCCGCTTCCGATTGCCGCGCGGCGCGGGTGCGGAAACCGAAGCTGAGACCGTTGACCGCACCTTGCGCCAGCAACATCGCGGCGCGGCTGTCGGGCCGGTCGATCCGGGCAATCACGCGCAGCCCGCGCGCGTCTTCGGCCACATGCTCGATCACGCCGATCGGCTGATCGGTGCGGTGCTGCCAATAGAGCGGCAACGGGGCGGTGCGCCCGGTCAGCGTCCTGGCAAACGCCCCGCGCCGGATCGTGTCGCGCCCCGCATCGGCAATATCGAACAGCGCGGCATAGCCCGCAAACCGCAAACCCCGCGCGCTCACAGCTGGTCCCA
>JAHJSJ010000215.1 GCA_018830415.1 Alphaproteobacteria bacterium
ACCCCCGATGCCCTGCGCAAGAACCCGCTCGGCATTTTCGTCAACGCCATCAACTGGTCGAAGGAACTCGGATCATGATCAGCACTTTTGCAGCAGCAAATCGCCGCATCGCCATTGCCTTGCTCGCAGCAAGCACAACGCTTGCCTCCCCCGTGCAGGCCCAAAAACAACCAGCGCACCAGCCTACATCGCCTGCGGCACCTAACGAGGCGCCGCAGGCGGCCCATTCCGAACCGGCAATTGTGGCGATCCCTGTGCCGCTGCCGCTTCCCGGCCAGCTCAAACAGTTTCCGCAAGCGTCGCTCCCCCGCGCTGCGGGCCGCTCCCGCCCGTCCTTGCCCCGGGACAGGGTGGGGGCGGCAATGGAGGCGGCGCGGGTGCAGCCCGACCGTACCGGGTTCGTCAATGCGATCCAGGTCTTTCCCTACACCGAAGGCGCGCTCTACCAGGTCTATGCCAAACCCGGTCAGGTGACCGACATCGCCCTGCAGGAAGGTGAACAACTGGTCGGCTCTGGGCCCGTGGCGTCCGGCGACACAGTGCGCTGGATGATCGGCGATACCGTCAGTGGCAGCGGACCCGCATCGCGCGTTCACATTCTGATCAAGCCGATTCGTCCCGACATCGCGACCAATCTGGTGATCAACACCGACCGGCGCACCTATCATGTCGAACTCCGCGCCAATCCGTCAGTCTATATGGCCTCGGTCTCCTGGACTTACCCGCAGGACGAGTTGATCGCGCTGCGGCAAGCTCGGAGCGAAGCGATCGGGGCCGCGCCGGTTGCGGCGGGGATTGATCTATCCACCCTCAACTTTCGCTACGCGATCGACGGTGACCGCCCTGACTGGCGCCCGCTGCGCGCGTTCGATGACGGGGTGCGCGTGTTCATCGAGTTCCCCGAGAGCATTGCGCAGGGCGAACTTCCGCCGCTGTTCGTAATCGGTGCGAAGGGCGAGGCCGAGCTGGTCAACTATCGGGTCGCCGGTCGCTACATGATCGTCGACCGGCTGTTCGCAAAGGCCGAACTGCGGCTTGGCGGGCGCAAGGGTCAGCAGACAGTCCGGATCACCTCCAACCGGCGGGGGCGGGCATGAACGGCGAGGACCAGACCGAACGCCCCGAAGCGGAAACCGCGGATCCGGACAGCGCGGTCAAGCTGCGGGGCGATCCGCCGCGTGTCATGCGGCTGTCGCGCAAGGCGATCGGCATTGCTTCGGCCTGTGGCTTTGCGCTGGTCGGCGGCGCGATGATCTATGCGCTCCAGCCTGTTGGCCGGAAGGGCGCGGAGGAACTTTACAACACCGATGGCGTTGCGGTGGCCGACAACCTATCGGGCGCGCCCAAGGATTACGGCCAGGTACCCAGGCTCGGCCCGCCGCTTCCCGGCGATCTAGGCAAGCCGATCCTTGATGCGCAACGGCGCGGGGACGTGGCTGCCCTGCCGCCGATTGGAGCTGGGCCATCTGCGGCTCCGATCGACCCTGCAGTCGCTGCCGCTGATGCCGCCCGGCAGCGCGCCGAACAGGAACGAGAAGCAGCGCGCAGTAGCCGCCTGTTCTTCGGCGGTGGGTCGCAGGCAAGCGGGAGTGCTGGCATTGCAGGAGTTCCACCGCACGTAGAGGTTGCGGCTGCAACTCCAGCGCCCGCGCCGCAATCCGATGCTGGCCGCAAGCAGGCCTTCCTTGAACGCGCCAGCGACCGGCACACCGTGTCGGGTGAGCGGCTGACCGGGCTGGCGTCACCTTCGATCCTGCAAGCGGGATCGGTCATCCCCGCAGCACTCATTACAGGCATCCGTTCGGACCTGCCCGGGCTGGTAACCGCGCAGGTGACGCAGAACGTCTATGACAGCCCGTCCGGGCGCATCCTCCTCATCCCGCAAGGCTCGCGGCTGATCGGCGACTACGATGCCGACGTCGCGTTTGGGCAGAGCCGGATCCTGCTCGCCTGGAACCGGCTGATCCTCCCCGATGGCCATTCGATCGTGCTCGAACGTCAGCCCGCGTCTGACCCGCACGGCTTTGCGGGACTTCAGGACGGTACCGACTATCATTGGGGCAGTGTGCTCAAGGCGGCGCTGGTCTCAACGCTTTTGGGCGCTGGTTCTGAGCTGGGATCGGGCGACGACGGCAACCTTGCCCGCGCTTTCCGCCGAGGCACGCAGGACAGCATCAACCGCGCCGGTGAGCAGATCGTCAGCCGAGAGTTGAATGTCCGACCGACGTTGACGATCCGGCCCGGCTTTCCGGTTCGGGTGCTGGTGACGCGCGACTTGGTGCTTGGAGGCAAACAGTGACACGGCTGAAGCTTGAAGATTTGGCCGACGAGAAGCCAGTGCGAATGACGGTCGAGTTGTCGGCGCGGTTGCACCGTGAATTGCTGGCCTATGCAACCGCCTTGAATGGCGGCGATGCAAAGGGTGCGCCGACGCCAGAGCGGCTGATCCCGCCGATGATCGAGCGGTTCATTGCGACGGACCGGAGTTATGGCAAGACTCGTCGGTCAACTCAGCCCGGGTAGCGTTCCTCGATCAGCTTGAAGAAATGTTTGAGCGCCGGGTTTTCATTGCCCTCGCGCCAGTAGAGCGCGAAATCGAGGCGAGCGAGGCTGCTGGGATCGTAGATTTCCCTGAAATGGAGATCTGGCCAAATCACGCCCTGAGACGCTTCGGTTGCGATCGACACGAACCGCTTTGCCGTGATCATGCTCAAAACGCTTTCAAGACCGGTATCTTGATAGATGATATTGGGCCGATATCCCTGCTCTGTGAGCTTAGCAGACAACAAATTGCCGAGGATCGGGCCAAGGCCACCACTCGGGACGACGAACACCTCGCGCCTGAGGGCCTGCCAATAGATCCTTTCCTCCTTTAGCAGATGATTGTCGTCGAGCATGACCACCATCAGCTGTTCGGACCAAAGACGGCGCGATTTGATACCTGCCTCTTCAAGCCCGATCGGGGCGATGGCGACATCGACAGTCTGTGCTTGCAAGCCGTGGAGCAACTTTTCCGGGCTGGCCTCCATCCCGTCGAACTGCACATCGGGGAACCGGGTGAGATACTCCGTGAAGATGTGCTTCAAGTTGCCGGACATGAGCGACGAGCAATATCCGACCGCAATACGGCCATGAAGTCCATAGCTGACATTACGCGCCGTGGTCTGAAGATTGTCGATGTCGGTGACAATGCGCCGCGCTTGCTCGATCACAACGCGACCATTTTCGGTCGGTTCGGCACCGCGCGTGGTTCGTTCGAAGAGTTTTACGCCCAGACGCTCTTCAAGGAGCATGACCCTTCGGCTGAGTGTAGATTGCTTGACGCGGAGGGCAGCAGCAGCGCGCGAGAAACTCTGCGCATCGGCGGTTGCTACAGCATATCGGAGCTGGCGAATTTCTATCAATCTTCCCTCGGATAATTCTGTCGACCAGCCTTTGTCCGCACATCAGCACTCAGTATTTGGTGATGATTGCGACAAGGTCACGAATCGATTCGTGACCTTGTCGCAATCGTCTGGTGCGGCGTGATCCACTTGGCCGGTGCTCGAAAATAAAGAGAAGATAGTCTTCATCGGCAGGCACCGGCGACAGCCTGCTCGTTGAGCAGGTCGAGCGCGACGTCGACAATCATGTCTTCCTGCCCTCCAACCATCTTTCGTCGACCCAGTTCGACAAGAATGGCGCGGGTATCGAGGCCGTGTTCCTCGGCGGCTTTCTCTGCGTGTCGAAGGAAACTGGAATAGACCCCGGCGTAGCCTAGTGTCAGCGTTTCGCGATCAACTCGCACCGGGCGGTCCTGCATCGGGCGCACGAGATCTTCGGCAGCGTCCATTAGCGCAAAGAGGTCACAGCCGTGGTTCCAGCCGTAGCGATCTGCGGCAGCAATGAAGACTTCGAGCGGCGCGTTGCCAGCACCAGCGCCCATGCCGGCGAGGCTCGCGTCCACCCGGATGGCGCCGTTCTGTACTGCAACGATGGAGTTGGCGACACCGAGGCTGAGATTGTGATGCGCATGCACACCACGCTGGGTCTCGGGTTTGAGGACCCGGTCGTAAGCCTGCAGTCGCGCGGCATATTCATCCATGTTCATTGCGCCACCGCTGTCCGTGACATAAACACAGTGTGCGCCATAGGTTTCCATTAGCAGAGCCTGCTGAGCTAGCGCCTCGGGTGGAGACATGTGGCCCATCATCAAAAAGCCGGACACGTCCATGCCCAAATTGCGGGCCGCTTCGATGTGTTGTTTGGACACATCGGCCTCGGTGCAATGGGTAGCGATGCGGACCGAACGAACGCCAAGATCGTATGCGTGCTTGAGGTCGTGCACAGTGCCGATACCAGGCAGCAACAACGTGGTTAGAACGGAGTGTTCGAGTACTTCAGCGACCGCGCCGATCCAGTCCCAATCCGTGTGGGCGCCGAAGCCGTAGTTGAAGCTTGAACCTTGCAAGCCATCGCCGTGCGCAACCTCAATTGCGTCGATCTTGGCACGATCGAGCGCGCGAGCAATCGCCTTCACATGATCCAGGCCATACTGATGCCGGATGGCGTGCATGCCATCGCGCAGCGTGACATCCTGAATGTAGAGCTTCTGGCTCATGGGGTCGAAACTCATGCTGCCATGCTCCCTGTCATTTTGGCGACGATACGTTCGGCAGTGCGCAGTGCAGCCGAAGTCATGATGTCGAGATTGCCCGCGTAAGCCGGGAGGTAATGCGCTGCGCCTTCGACTTCGAGGAACACCGAGACTTTGAGTCCAGTGAAATCGGTCTTTCCGGTATCGGCCATCTCGGGAATATGCAGTGGACGGTTGGAACCGATATGTTCGAACTGTACTGCCTGCTTCAGCCTGTAACCGGGGACGTAGGTCTTCACTTCTTCGACCATTGCCTCGATGCTCGTACGGATGGAGTCCTGATCGGCATCGTCGCACAGACAATAGACAGTATCGCGCATGATCAGCGGCGGTTCGGCCGGGTTGAGCACGATTATCGCCTTGCCGCGGGTTGCGCCGCCAACGGCGACGATTGCCTGACTGGTGGTCTCAGTGAATTCGTCAATGTTGGCACGGGTTCCAGGGCCGGCACTTTTCGACGCAATCGACGCGACGATCTCGCCGTAGTGCACCTTGGCGGCGCGGTTCACTGCTGCAACGATCGGGATGGTCGCCTGCCCACCGCATGTGACCATATTGACGTTGGTCGCATCGAGATGGTCGAGCCCATTCACAGGCGGAATGACATAGGGACCGATCGACGCAGGTGTCAGGTCGATTACGCGCTTGCCGTGGGCTTGCAGCACGGCATCGTGATGCTTGTGCGCGCCGGCCGATGTTGCGTCGAACACGATCGCGATGTCGGCGAATTCAGGCATCCCAACCAGCCCGTCGATGCCCCCGGCAGTAATCGCAACGCCCAGGCGTTCAGCGCGCTTGAGGCCATCGGACTCTGGATCAATGCCAACGAATACCCCCATCTCCAGGGTCTTCGACAAACGCATGATCTTGATCATCAGATCAGTACCGATATTGCCGGAGCCGATAATGGCTACCTTAGTTTTGCCACTGGGGGTCTTGCTCATGGTTTCAGGCCTTTGTGTACGTGAAGCTGGCGTCGCCCAGCCCGCCAACATCTGCGCGAACATGGTCGCCGGGGTTGAGCGCCACCATCGGGCCGAGCGCACCTGCCAGCAGGATGTCTCCGGCCTTCAGTGGTTCACCGCGCCCCGCCAGGGTCCGGGCCAACCATGCTGCCGCATTGAGCGGATTGCCGAGCGCAGCCGCACCCACGCCGGTTGAGGCGGCCTCACCGTTGACTGTCATCGCCATTGCTGCGCCTTCGAGATCCAACCCAAGAAGCGGCAAACCTGCGCGTCCCAAGACAAAAAAGGCCGAGGACCCGTTATCCGCGACCGTATCGGCGAAAGTGATCTTCCAGTCTGCAATCCGGCTGTCGACAATTTCAATGGCTGCATGGACAGTAGCCACGGCTTCGGCGACCATCTCAGGTGTGGTTTGCGGGTCGGGTAAGTCTCTCCCCAGCACGAAGGCAATTTCCGCTTCTGCTTTTGGCTGGATCGTACGGGCGGGATCGAGCATGCCTCCATCAGGTATCTCCATGTCGCCGAACAGCACGCCGAAGTCGGGCTGGTTGACGCCAAGCTGCGTCTGGACCGCCTTGGCCGTGAGGCCTGCCTTGCGCCCGACGATGCGGCGACCTTGCCCCTCCCAGAAGCGGGTGTTGATCGTCTGCACCGCATAAGCACCATCGGCATCGACCGGATCAAGCCCGTCACGCAAAGGTGGCACTGCGCCGCGCGAATAGGCATCGCGCAAACGGCGAGCGAGATCATCGTAAGAAGGAATGGTCATGGCAGGGATCCTCTTTGTCTCCGCAGCTGATACGCGGCTATAGTGCTTGACACCAGAGCTTGGTATCGCCAATTTCTTATATTGTGAGACATGGGACGCCGCATATTAGTTCGCTCAAGCGCACCTTGAGCATGCTGGAAACAGTTATTGCCGACGGCGGACGCAACGGCTTGTCCGCGCTCGCCCGTCAAGTTGGCATGCCGATTGCCACGGCGCACCGACAGGTCACGACTCTGGTCGCGGAGGGCTATCTTAAGCCATCAGGCGGTGGGCGACATGTCGCAGGTTCGCGATTGCTGGGATTGCTTCATCGACTGGATGAGAAGCAGGTCATCGCAAATATTGCTTCGCCCGTACTGCATCGGTTAGCAGGTCAAGTGCGCAGCGTTGTGCAGCTTGGCACATTTGAAAATGATATGGTCACCTATCGGATCAAGACCGGGCGCGGGGCGAGCGACCTGTTTACCCGCGTTGGCTTGCAGCTTGAAGCCTATTGCTCCGGTATGGGGAAAGTCCTGCTAGCGCATCTGCCTGAGGTTGAGCGGGAGGCATATTTGTCTGGCAGACCTTTCGTTGCGCTTACGGATCGAACAATCGTTGATCCCAATCATTTGCGCCAGGAACTCGCTGTCGTGGCCGAGCAAGGGTTTGCCATTGATGACGAAGAGATTGCATCCGGCCTGCGCTGCATGGCGGTGCCGTTGCATAATAGCGAAGGTGGCGTGGTCGCAGCAATCTCCGTATCGCAGGCACTCTCGTCCCGCGTTCGTTGGAACGATACTGAACTGCTGAAAAGTCTTAAGGAGGCGGCATTTTCAATCGAGAATGACGCTTTATCATGAACCTATGTGCACCTGGTTAGCTTCTCCGTGAAGGTGGAGTTGGGCTCTGCGGAACGTGCGATGGATTTTCCGCACAAGCGCACCACATCTTTACAACTCCGCCAACGACGGGAGCATATTGGCTGTCTGGTCCAAGATTCGCTAAAGGTGCCAAACAAGGCGGTATAGTGAATGCCGATTCTCGGATCAGTTATTCTGTCCGTAACCAAAATCGCCGTCCCCAATTGAATTGACTCTCTTGGGTCAGGGGCCACTCCCAAAATGCCTTCCAATCCTGCGCTATTCTACGCACATTAAATGAGCCGACTTACGTTCTGCAAGACTTTCGGCTTCCATCGCGAACAATCAAGAACTGAAGGTCCGATATCATGATTGGAAACGAACAAGCTGCATACACCCGAACCATTCGCAGGCAGCAATTGAAAGAGATGGTGCCTCTGGCCGACAGCACCATTTTTGGGATGGAGCAACGTGGTGAGTTTCCGCGTCGTTTTGCTCTGTCGCCGCGCTGCGTAGTCTGGGACTTGTCCGAAGTCGAGGAATGGCTCGCCTCCCGGCGGACGCGACCGATCGAGCGCGGCCAGCAAGTCGATGTACGACATCGCCGCATCCGCCCGGTCAAAGACTCGGATCAAGTTCCAGCATAGGCGCGGAAGGCGGCAGCACAGCTGGCGCATACTTCTGACCCGCGATCCAGGCCTCCACCGTGTTAGACCATTCCTGCATCATGTGGCGGCGCTGTATCTCATACTCCGCCTTGTTATAGACGCCGCGCGACGACCGGCCATCTTCATGCGCCAGACATTTCTCAATCCAGTCACTGTTGAAGCCGAGCTCGTTGAGCAGCGTCGAGCCAGTGCGGCGCAGATCGTGAACAGTAAATGGCTCAAGCGGCAGCCCGTCCTTTCGTGCTTGATCGACGACCGAGTACGTCACCCGGTTAAATGTGGCGCGCGACATGGGTGCGTCGGCGTCGTAGCGCGATGGCAGGAGGTATCGCGAATTTCCGGCGCATGTCTTGAGCGCGATCAGGATGTCGAGCATCTGTTGCGACAGATAGACGTTGTGTGGCTTGGATCGTTTCATCCGTTCCCTTGGAATCGACCAGACCGCATTCTCGAAATCCACTTCATCCCATACTGCGTCCTGCAACTCGCTCTTTCGAACCATCGACAGCAAATAAAACTTCATGCCGAGCCTGATGGTGGGCAGCGTTGCTACCTTCTCGATACACCGAAACATCACCCGGATTTCAGACGGCGACAACGAGCGGTCCTTGGGGACGAAGGTTGCGATCGACGAAGGGCCAACCTCATCAGCCGGGTTGGCGATCTTTTCCCCGTGCAGGATCGCAAAGCCATAGATCTGTTTCACGATGTCGCGAACATGGATCGCGGTCGCGGGTGCACCTCGATCAACGATCGCAAGACAG
The DNA here is from genome assembly GCA_018830415.1 of Alphaproteobacteria bacterium. Lineage (GTDB taxonomy): Bacteria > Pseudomonadota > Alphaproteobacteria > Sphingomonadales > Sphingomonadaceae > Erythrobacter. Next base: position 8,645 of record JAHJSJ010000215.1, read on the forward strand.
TGCGCTCGAAGATCGCCAGGCGTTATCTCGGTCAGCAGCCGGTTGCGCCAGTGGGGCACCAATTCCCGCTCGAAGATCGAGCGGCGCATAGCGCGCGTGCTGTCAGCCATCGGCCCGGCTGTCAGCCATTTCTCGCCGAACTCGCCGAAGCTCTTTGCTTCTTTGATCCTTCGCTTGTCCCGCTGCTTCTCGATGGCTGGGGACAGACCCTCCTGGACCATCCTTTTGGCGTCGATGCACTTCTCTCTGGCGCGAGCCAAAGAAAGGCCGGAAGCGCAGTATTTTCCAAAGGTGACTGTCTCGCGCCGTCCATGTATCCGATAGTCGTAACGGAATGAAATCGTGCCGTTTGTCCCGACCCGAACATACATGCCGTCGCGGTCGGTGACCTTGTAAGGTTTGTCTTTGGGTTTCAGGTTTTTAAGGGCTGCATCAGTCAGCATTACCATATACTCCTTTCATTTTGACCGTCAGCCCGAAACGCACCTCTCCAGCTTGAAAAAGAACAGGCTTTTCCGATTGTTAGCAAGAAAAATTGACCGTCAGGGGCTGTTGTGACCCAGACGGTAACGAGCGATTTTGAGGGTGGCAAGAGTAGGCGATACCGTCAGCGCGACCGCGAATTTCGAACGCTGCCCACCGATTGTAGCTGAATGTTAGTGAATGAAAAGTGTTTGAGTTCAGTGCTTTACGTCGTAGTATTTCGCACTTTCGGACCCCTCTGGAGGGGTGGAAATCATTCCCACTCAATCGTCCCCGGCGGCTTTGACGTATAATCATACACCACGCGGTTGATGCCCTTGACCTCGTTGACGATGCGGGTGGCCACGCGGGTCAGGAACCCGGCGTCGTAGGGGAAAACGTCCGCCGTCATTCCGTCGGTCGAGGTGACGGCGCGCAGTGCGCAGACCCAATCATAGGTGCGGCTGTCACCCATCACGCCCACGGTCTTGACCGGCAGCAGCACCGCAAACGCCTGCCAAATCGCATCATACAGGCCCGCGTTACGGATTTCTTCGAGGTAAATCGCGTCGGCCTTGCGCAGAATATCGCAGCGATCCTTGGTCACTTCGCCGGGGATGCGGATCGCGAGGCCGGGGCCGGGGAAGGGGTGACGCCCGACGAAAGCATCGGGCAGGCCCAATTCGCGCCCCAGATCGCGCACCTCGTCCTTGAACAATTCGCGCAAAGGCTCGACCAGCTGCATATTCATGCGTTCGGGCAGGCCGCCGACATTATGGTGGCTCTTGATCGTCACGCTCGGCCCGCCGGTGAAGCTGACGCTTTCGATAACATCGGGGTAAAGCGTGCCCTGCGCGAGGAAATCTGCCCCGCCGATTTTCTTCGCCTCGGTCTCGAACACGTCGATGAAGGTCTTGCCGATGAACTTGCGCTTGGCTTCGGGATCGGTGAGGCCCGCGAGCCCGCCCAGGAACAGCTCCTCCGCCTCCACATGCACCAGCGGGATGTTGTAATGATCGCGGAACAGGGTGACGACCTGATCGGCCTCGTTCATCCGCATCAGCCCGTGGTCGACGAACACGCAGGTCAGCT
>JAHJSJ010000018.1 GCA_018830415.1 Alphaproteobacteria bacterium
TGACCAGCGCGGCTGCGGGCGGGAGGTCGGCGGAACATTTGTGGTGATCGACCACGATCACATCCACGCCCGCATCCCGCGCCATGCCCAACGCTTCGTGTGCCATTGCGCCGCAATCGACCGTGACGATCAGCCGTGAACCGCTTTCGGCGAGCTTGACCAGCGCTTCACCGCTGGGGCCGTATCCTTCAAGCAGACGGTCGGGGATATAATAGCCAGCCGTATGGCCCAATTGCCCCAGCAGTTCGACCAGCAACGCCGCGCTGGTGGCGCCATCGACATCGTAATCGCCGAAGATCGTCACCTGCTCGCCGGTGATGACGCATTGCGCGAGGCGTTCGGCGGCGGTGTCCATGTCGCGGAAGACCGACGGATCGGGCAGAAACGCGCGCATGGTCGGGCGGGCGTGGCGTTCCAGATCATCGTTGGTCACACCGCGGGTCAGCAATAATTGATCGAGGATCGTGCGATCCAGCCCGTGCGCGCTTGCTGCCTGCCCGTCATCCAGCTCCATATTGCCGCCGCGCCACCGCCACGCCTTGCCCGAAAGCGATGAGGTGACGCCAAGCACGGGGGCGAGCGCGGGGGATGGTTGGGAAATAGTGGCCATGCCTGCTTCCTAACCCAATCCCCGCACAACCGACAGGCTGATGCGATTGACAATCGACAGGCGCGCGGGGAAGTCTTGCGCCATGTCATCAAACACCGCGCCAAGCCTGCTGATCATCTGGCACAGCCGCACCGGGGCAAGCGCGGCGATGGCGCGCGCGGCGGCTGAGGGCGCGGGCGCGACGGGGTTGCTGGTGCCTGCCGCTGACGCATTGCCTGAAATGCTGCTGGCGGCCGATGGTTACATTTTCTGTTGCCCAGAAAACCTCGCGAGCATGAGCGGGCTGATGAAAGAAATGTTTGATCGCGCCTATTACTCGGTGCTCGGACGGATCGAAGGGCGACCCTATGCCACGCTGATCGCCGCCGGTTCCGATGGGGAGGGGGCGCAGCGCCAGATTGACCGGATCGCGACTGGATGGCGTCTGCGTCGGGTTGCTGAGCCATTGATCGTGAACCTTGATGCGCAAACGCCAGAGGCCATCGCCGCGCCGAAACAGGTGCCGGACGAGGTTCTGCAACAGTGTTACGAAGTGGGGGAAGCCTTGGCAGAGGGCTTGCGTCTCGGCGTGTTTTAGCGATTGATCCAAAACGGGATATGTCTGCTGATTGAGGACTCGACGATAGGCTGCAAACGCGCCTAAGTTGATGAAAGTATTTTGGCTCTTTCGGGCGCGTTAGAATGGGGGGCTGGACAATTTCACAGTCGCAGCGTGCCGATATCACACAATTGCACCTGCTGTTTGCCAAGGGCAAACGGCCCAGTCGCGATGCGATCAGGGCGTTTGCCGCGCGCCAGCAAGCGGTTGACCTCAGCCATGACCCTATCAGTGATGATGATTTGCGGGATGCGGCGGATTCGCCCGACCAGATGGTATGGGCTGAATTATTGTGTGACGGCCTGACCTTTGATCTCAGCGGACTCGCCCCCGGTCAGCCAGGCGCTTTCCCGGTCATCGAACATCGTTTTGATCTCGCCGAAATGCCAACCGCTGCCAGCTATGATGCGCTTTCAATTATACCGGGGCCGCATATTGCGGCGGGCGGGCGCAGCTTACCGGTGGTGCGGGCGATGCTGGCACTGGCGCGGGATATGGCCTTGTGTTTCGATGATCTCGCGGCGGTGTGCTGGGCCCCGTCGCGCAGCGCAATCGGGCGGCGGTTTTTCGAATCGGTCATTTCCGCATGGCTTGATGGCGGGCCGTTTCCCGCGCTCGGCCTCACTGCCTTTGCCCAAAGCGCGGATGGTTCGCTGCAAAGCGTCGGGCTTGATTTCTGGATCGGGCAGGAACTGCGGATTGAGCCGCCTTTAAGCGCCGACCGGGTAGCAGCAACGCGGCTCGGGATCCGGCTCGTGAACCAGTTTGTGCTGGCAGGCCGGCTGGACAGCGATGAACGGATCATCGCGCCCGACGGAACCCGGCTAGTGCTGCGCCCTTCGCGCGATCCCGCGCTGATCATTGTGCGGCGCGAATAGATGAAGGCTTGGGGTCGCACCGCTTCCACTGCCGTGATTGCTTTTCGCTCGGTCAATTGTCCCGGTACGGCGGGATATGACCCCGGCCTGCAACGCCATCACCTGCTGCCGCGGCAGTTAGTGTCGCGTCGGTGTTTCGGAGGGCTGTTCGAAGCCATCGGCCGAAGCCGCGTCGGGTTTGAAGATTTCCGCGCCAATGGGCTGTTGCTGCCAGCAACAGAACGGGCGGCGATCCGCACCGGGATGCCGCTGCATCGCGGGCCGCACCGGCGTTACAATGAAGTGGTGATGGCGCGGGTCGGACGGATTGAGGAGCGCTGGTCACACTTGCGTCATCAGGACGCCGATCTGGCGCTGACCGAAGCATTGCTGCGTCTGCGTGTGCTGCAGGGCGCGCTGCGGCGGCAATTGCTGGCCGAACGCCGACGGGTGATGCTCAATCGCAACGACCCGCTCGGCACCGGATTTGACTTCCGCGAGCTTGACACCATGGCCGAGGCGCTGTGGCTGGCAAAATAGCGGCCTATTCGGCAGCTTCGCTGAGCGCGGCCCACGCGGCATAGTCCGAATTGGCCAGCATCCGCGCCTTGGCCGCGTGATATTCGCGTTCAAACCGGGCGACGAGGTCTTCGACGCTGCCGACCTGCTTGATCGTGCCGATGCCCTGGCCCGAACCCCAGATGTCCTTCCACGCCTTGGCCTTGGTGTTGCCGCCGCTGCCAAAGTTCATCTTGCTGGGATCGCTGACCGGCAGGTTGTCAGGATCAAGCCCCGCCTTTTCGATCGACGAGCGCAGGTAATTGCCGTGCACGCCTGTAAACAGGTTGGAGTAGATGATGCCTTCTGACGATCCTTCGACGATGCCCTGCTTGTAATCCTCGGTGGCGTTGGCTTCCTTGGTGGCGATGAAGGCGCTGCCGGCATAGGCAAAGTCCGCGCGCAGTGCCTGCGCCGCAAGGATGCTCGCCCCGTGCCCAATCGCGCCGGACAATGCCACCAGACCATCAAACCATTCGCGGATTTCCTGCATCAAGGCGAAGGGTGACAACGCGCCCGCGTGACCACCAGCCCCAGCGGCGACCGGGATCAACCCGTCGGCACCCTTTTCGATCGCTTTCATGGCGAAGCGGTTGTTGATCACGTCGTGCATCGTGATCCCGCCCCAGTTGCGCACCGCCTGGAAAATCTCCTCACGCGCGCCGAGTGAGGTGATTACCAGCGGCACCTGCCATTTTTCGCAGGTGGCCATGTCCGCCTCGACCCGGTCATTGGTTCTGTGGATGATCTGGTTTACCGCAAACGGGGCGGCCGGGCGATCCGGGTGCATCCGGTTATGCTTGGCCAGTTCTTCGGTGATCTGGTGCAGCCATTCATCGAGCAGCGTCTGCGGGCGGGCATTCAGCGCCGGGAAACTGCCGATTATCCCCGCCTTGCATTGCGCGATAACCAGTTCCGGCCCGGAAACGATGAACAGCGGTGATCCGATCAGCGGCAGACGCAGGCGATCAAACGGGGCAGGAAGCGGCATCGGTTTCTCCTGAAAACGTAATTATTGCAGGCCCCGTCTCTAACGCCGGTTGCGGGGCTGCCAAGTAGCAATTTGGAAAAGAGCTTGCGCCTCAGGCGAGCAGGTCTTCGAGTCCGTAAAACTGCGCCGCAGTCCCGGCAAACAGCGCGGCCTTTTCATCGGCGCTGGCTGACCGGGTCAGGCGTTTGAAGGCGTTCCACAGCACCGCGTAATCCGCACCCCAGTAATCGACCGGGTAATTGCTTTCAAACATCGCGCGGTCCGGCCCGAAGGCTTCTATGCAGGTTTCGATATAGGGGCGCCACAATGCGGCGAGATGTTCCGAACCGTGGCCTGCTGCCGGGCCATCTTCGGGCAAAGCGCAGAACGCCATCGCCAGCCCGCCGAGCTTGACCACCACGTTTTCGCATTGCGCCAGCTCGTGGATATGGCGACGCCAGATGTCGAACCTTTCGTGCAGCCGCCCCTTGTAAGCCGCCACCCCCAGCGGAGTGCCGCAATGGTCAAGGCAGATAGGTTGATCGGGAAAGGCGCGCGCCAGATCGATCACGTCGGGCAGCTGCGGTTCGAGCACCCAGGCATCAAACGTCAGCCCGCGACTGCCCAGTTCGGCAAACCCTGCGCGGAAGGTGGCGGCCCGATACAGCCCTTGTGGCGCATGGAATGGCGGGCCGAGCACCTGCGGGTCAGCATCCCACGCGCCCTGATGGCGGATGCCCCGGAACCGGTGCGGGGCGACCGTGGTGAGCGCGTCGAGCACTTCGCCCGCGCCGCTTCCCAGCGTCAGATCAGCATGGCCAATAATCCCCGCGCAGGCCCGGCCCGGCCCATACAGCCCGCTCGCCGATTGCGCCGCGACACCATTGACGAATTCCACCTCGCCCACCGTCTTCAACGCCTCGCCATAGGCCGCGTTGTAAAACGCGCCGCACTCCATGAAGACCGTGCCGATGATGTTGTGCCCGCTGGCGAGGTGGGCGTTGAGCTGATCGAAGGTGTAGTGCGCATTATCGACCAGCGTCGCGATAAAGGGGTGGTGCGGCTCAGGAAACATCGGGATCATCGGCCGCAGATCCCACAGGTGGTGGTGCGGATCGATGATCGGCAGATCGGGTTCGAGGATATCCTCGGCGTTGCGATTCGCAGGTGTCATTGCTCTCTCCCTTGCCCGGCGCACACGCAGTGTGTTGGAGACACATGTGACACAGTCCTGGCCGTAAAAAGCGGCCCCGCCATTTGCCCCGCCCAAGCGCGTCCGCGCCAGTGATTTTGGTCATCCCTAAGGTGAAAAAGGCGCTGCGTCATGCCCCATTCTATAACGGCGCGGGCTGCGGTAGGAAATCAGATCACGGCGCGGCGATAAATATGCCAAGTGGCATGGCCTAGCACCGGCAGCGCGATCATCAGGCCGAGGAAGGCCGGCACCATCGCCGCAAACAACAGCGCGGCGATAATCGCCGCCCAGCCGATCATCACGGCAAAATTGGTGCGCACCACCTTGAAACTGGCGATGATCGCAGTGAGGAAATCGACCTGGCGTTCGACCAGCATCGGCAGGCTGATTACCGTCATCGCGTAAAAGGCAAAGGCCATCATCGCGCCGACCGCGCTGCCCACCGCCAGCATCATCAGCCCCGCCGGGGTAACGAGTGCCGCTATCGATTCGCCGCCCATTCCGCTTTCCGCCATAAACACCGCAAAGATGCCATGCGCCACGATCATCCAGAATGAAAAGGCGACGAATACGATCACCCCCATCGACAGAATCTGTTCATCGCCGTGGCCCCTGAGCGCGCCGAACACTGCGCGCCACGACAGCGGCTCTGCCAGTTCCCGCCTGCGGCTTGCCTCGTAAAAGCCGACTGCGATGAACGGTGCCACCAGCGGAAAACCCGCAATCGCCGGGATCAGCCAGCCAGGTCCGCTTGCCGACAAGGCCGCCCAGCCAATCGCAAGGCCGGCCAGCACATAAACGCCGCCGAAAAACAGGCCGAACTGCGGCATGGCCAGAAAATCGCGCCAGCCTGCGGCAAGCGCATCGGCAAGATCGCCCCAGGCCAGATCACTCGCAACCTGCGGCGGTGCACTCGTCGGCGCAGCCTTGTCCTGTTCCAGCGTCTCCATCGCGGGCCTCTCCTCCCAGTGGTCAACCCGGCAATAGTTGCGCGCAAAATTGGCGCGGCGCAAGCGGCCGGACGATCAGGAGGTGGGCGTGACAACCGCCGCATTGGCCGCGGAAAGCACCGCGCGCACGCTGGCGGTGGCGATGTCTTCGTCAATCCCGCAGCCCCAGATGGTCGCGCCGTTGGCCGCGCGGCATTCAAGATAGGCCGCCGCGCGCGCATCAGTGCCCGATCCCAGCGCGTGTTCGGAATAATCGATCACATCAAGTTCGACCCCGAAGGCTTCGCGCAGGGTGCCCATAACGCTGGAAATCA
>JAHJSJ010000216.1 GCA_018830415.1 Alphaproteobacteria bacterium
AAATGCCTCTGCCGTCAGCTTCATCATGTTGTCGCTGCCCGCTTCCAGCTTACGCCGCAGCGCGCCCGCATCGGGCAGGAACCGTTCGGCATAGTAGCCCGCCGAAACCAGCTTGGCTTCGTAGAACGCCTTGTCCGATGGGTCTCCCGCCAGTTTGTCCAGCGCAACCCTGGCCATCTTCAGCCAGAAAAAGCCCAGCGTCACGATGCCCATGATGTGCATATAGTGATGCGCGCCCGCGCCAAGGTGGTTGGGGTTGGCCATCGCGTTCTGCATGAACCACATGGTCGCCGCCTTCTGTTCGCCCAGCGCCTTTTCAAGCCGTTCAGCAATGTCTTTCAGCTCTGCCACCTGCTTGCCCGCAGCGATTTCCTCGTCGATCATGCCGAAGAACAGCTGGATTGCCTTGCCGCCGCCGGCTGCCAGCTTGCGGCCGCACAGGTCCATCGCCTGCACGCCGTTGGCGCCTTCGTAGATCATCGCGATACGGCTATCGCGCACGAACTGTTCCATGCCCCATTCGCGCACATAGCCATGCCCGCCGAAAACCTGCTGCATATTGGTGGCGATGTCATAGCCCTTGTCGGTGCCGTAACCCTTGATCACCGGGGTCATCAGCCCGATCAGCAGATCGGCGGTTTCGCGCTCTTCGGCGGTCTGGGCCTTGTGGGTCAGATCAACCTGCAGCGCCCCCCACAGACACAGCGCCCGCATGCTTTCGGTGAACACCTTGGCGTCCATCAGCATCCGGCGCACGTCGGGATGAACGAAAATCGGGTCGGCCTTGGCCTCGGGCTCCGCCGGGCCGGAGAGTGCTCGCCCCTGACGCCTGTCAAGCGCGTAAGTCACCGCGTTCTGATAAGCCACTTCGGCCTGAGCATAACCCTGAATGCCAACACCCAGCCGCGCGGCGTTCATCATGATGAACATCGCGGCCAGACCTTTGTTTTCCTCACCCACCATGTAGCCGGTCGCGCCGTCGTAGTTGAGCAGACAGGTGGCGTTGCCATGGATGCCCATCTTCTTTTCGATCGAGCCGCAGGTCACGCCATTGCGCGCGCCCGGCTCGCCGTTTTCGTCGAGCAGGAACTTGGGCACGATGAACAGCGAAATGCCCTTGGTGCTATCGGGCGCGCCGGGGGTCTTGGCCAGCACCAGATGGATGATGTTGCTGGTAAGATCATGCTCGCCGGCCGAGATGAAAATCTTGGTGCCGGTGATCGCATAAGAGCCGTCACCATTGGGCACCGCCTTGGTGCGGATCATGCCGAGGTCGGTGCCGCAATGCGGTTCGGTCAGGTTCATGGTGCCCGACCATTCGCCCGCGATCATCTTGGGAACATAGGCCGTCTTTTGTTCATCGCTGCCCTTGGCAAGAATGGCCGAAATCGCCCCGGCGGTCAGGCCGGGATACATCGCAAATGCCTGATTGGCGGTGCCGGAATACTCCTCCAGCACAAAGCCGAGGGTGTGCGGCAGGCCCTGCCCGCCAAATTCCTCAGGCTGCGCCAGCGTGCCCCAGCCGCTTTCAACATAGGCCTGATAGGCCTCTTTGAAGCCGGGCGGGGTCGTGACCGAACCATCGTCATGCCGGGTGCAGCCATGTTCATCGCCCGCCTGATTGACCGGCGCGAGCACCTCTGCACAGAATTTGCCCGCCTCGTTGATCACCGTGTCAATCATGTCGGGGGTGGCATTTTCAAAGCCGGGCAAGTTGCCGTAGCTCGCCAGATCGAGCACTTCGTTGACGACGAAACGCGTGTCGCGGGTCGGGGCGGTGTAGGTCGGCATCACTTAATCCCTTTGGTGAGCATCGTGGTTAGTGAAGGTTTCGCCCGTCTGATCCAATCAGCGCGGGTCGAGCTTTTCAATCTCTGCGACAAAATCGGTGAGTTCATTGATCGAAGAATCAATATCGTCGCGTTGCGCCTTGAGCTTGGCGATGTGCGCGCGGCATTTCTCGATCGTGACGCGGCGCTGTTCAACGCGGCCATCATCGAGATCGTAGAGATCGATCATCTCGCGGATTTCGTGCAGACTGAAGCCGACATTCTTGGCGCGCATGATCCACGCCAGACGCGCGCGGTCACGTTTCGAATAGACACGGGTAAGACCGACTCGGGCGGGGTTGATCAACCCCTCGTCTTCATAAAACCGCAGCGCGCGCGCGGTGCAGCCGAATTCGGATGTGAGATCCGATATCGTGAACTGTTCGCGGGCGTGCTTATCGGGCCGGTCAAGATGGGCGCCGTTACGGCGCGGCTCATGGTCGGTGTCCGTTTCCGAGTTCGCAGCGGAGTTCTGAGCAGGTGCAGTAGCCATGGCCGCTCCATACCTTCCCTTTACGTGAGCGTCAAGTCTTGACCTTAACGAGAACATGCCTGCCGGCACCAGTTTCCACCCGTCGATAAAAGCAGCTTTGCTGTCCTGTATGGCAGGTCGGCCCCGCAGGCCGCGCGCGGATCACCAACGCATCTTGATCGCAGTCCACCAACACTTCTTCGACTTCGAGAACATTCCCCGATGTTTCCCCCTTCATCCACAGACGCGCGCGTGAGCGTGACCAGAAATGCACCCGCCCGCTGGCGAGCGTCGCATCGAGTGCCTCACGGTTCATATGCGCCACAACCAGCACCATCGACGTTGCATGATCGACCACCACTGCGGTCAGCAATCCGAGGGCATCGAATTTGGGCGCGAAAGTGGTGCCGCTCTCACGCTCATCAGTTGTCAAAAGGGTGTCGGTCAAATCAGGCTCCATGCGAACTTATGTTGCGTGAAGAAAGGCGTTCGATAACGTTCATAAGGGCCGCATCGCTCCCTAGCGATGATTGTTGCACGTTCACAACAGGCGCACGTAAAAAAATCGCCAGGTCAAGGTTTAGCCTTCCGCATTGCCTGACACAATGAAACAACGGCGTTGGATCTCTTCGGAGTTTCTCAACCGAATAGCGGCACCGTCCGGTGCCACGTTTGGGGGTGGTCGGGCCGCAAACTGGCAACGGGGTGCCAGTGCGACCGATTGAACGTAAGGGACAGGATCCTGTCGGCCAACTTAGGGGGTGGCCGATAAAACCCGGAAGGGTGGATCCACACCGTTTCGTCACGTGGCGCCCGAGGCTTACAAAGCCTCGGGCGTTATGTTTTTGTGGCAGGCGCTATCGGTTGATCAGGCGTTCGTTAGTATCAACCCGCGCAAAGCAGGCCAGCGCAATGCTGGATGGACAGGTTTGCTCGATCGCAGAGATACAGGCGCGGCTGGTCGCTCCGCTGGTAAAGACGTCGTCGATCAGGATCACATCGCGTCCCGCCATAAGGTCTGCCCTTGCTGCGTTTATTACGATCGCGCCTGCCATGGCCCTATCGCGCGCCTCTCGGCCCAGACCGCCCAAACTCGGCGTGCGCTTGCGGCGGATAAGCCCATCGACACAGGGTTCACCCTTTCCCAGCGAAGCCAGTTCGTTGGCCAGCAATGCTGCCTGATTGAACCCGCGGTGCCATAATCGCCAGCGATGAAGCGGGACTGGCACCAGCAGCGGCGGGATGGCGGTTGCGGGCAGGCGCGCTGCGATTATGCTGGCAAGCAAGCGGGACAGCGCAATTCGCCCACCATGTTTGTAAGCCAGCACCAGCTTGCGCGAGGTGTCGTTGTATAGCGTTGCCGCGTAAATCGGTATGCTGCCAGTCTCTTGTGCCCCTGCCGCCGGGATATCGAGCGAGGCCCAGCATTCACCGCACAGCCCGTGCTGATCGGCAAGCGCGACACCGCACGCAGGGCAGCGCGGCGGATAGATCATATCCACCACAGGACGAATACCTTGGGCTAGGTGAGCGACCACTGCCATCCACGCAACTGTCGCATGGCTTGCGCTATGCTGGCAAGCGCGGCAGGGCGCTGATGATGAGCCTGAGCCAAGTCCCCACCATCTTTTCGGAACGCCGCCGCGTGGCACGCGTCCTTCGCTCCACCAATCGCCGCCTGCATCAGGGCGACGCGGCCAGCTTTCTGCTCGATGATATTGCCGATGAAATGATCGAACGTCTGGGCTTCGTCCGGCACAAGCCCAAAAGCGCATTGGTAATCGGCACCGGCGGCAATACGCTTGTGGATTATCTGAAGTGCGGTGACGCCGCGCTGACTTGCGGCGCTACCGCCGATCCGGCGCAGCCGCTGCCCGAAAGTGGCTATGATTTTATCGCCGTTATCGGTCAGCTTGATGCGATCAATGACCTGCCTGGTGCCCTTATTCACTTGCGCAACGCGTTAACCCCCGGCGGGTTGGTGATCGCCAGTTTTATCGGCGGCCAAAGCTTGCGCGCCCTGCGTGCTGCGATGCTCGCTGCTGAGCCTGATCGTCCCGCTGCCCGCATCCACCCGATGGTCGATGCCCGCGCCGCGCCGCAATTGCTCCAGCGCGCGGGCTGGAAAGACCCGGTGGTTGATGCCCACACCCTGACCGTGCGCTATTCCAGTCTCGACCGACTGGTTGCAGACCTGCGCGATCAGGGGCTCGGCAATGCGCTGGCACGCCCTGGCCCGCCGCTTGGCAAAGCCGCCTTGGCGCGCGCCCGCACCGCTTTTGCTGAACGGGCCGATCCAGATGGCAAAACCGCAGAAACCTTCGAGGTCGTCACCCTGACCGGGCGGCGTTCCCTCGCCGGAACCTAAGCCTGCGCCAGCGCCGCCTGCGCCGCTGCCAACCGCGCAATCGGCACCCTGTATGGTGAGGCGCTGACATAATCGAGGCCGACTTTTTCGCAGAACGCAATGCTCGCCGGATCGCCGCCGTGTTCGCCGCAAATGCCCAGCTTGATTCCCGGCCGCGTCGCCCTGCCTCGCTCCGCCGCCAGTGCGACCAGCTGGCCGACGCCCTCGATATCAAGGCTGACGAAGGGATCGCGCGGGAAAATGCCCTTGTCGACATAGGTGCTGAGGAACTTTGCCGCATCATCGCGCGACACACCGAGAGTGGTCTGCGTCAAATCATTGGTGCCGAAACTGAAGAACGCACCCTCCTCGGCAATCTCGCCCGCCATCAGCGCCGCGCGCGGCAGTTCGATCATCGTCCCGACGAGGTATTCCACTCGCGTGCCGACTTCGGCGAACACCGCTTCGGCCACCCGGTCGATCAACGCGCGCAGGATCGCCAATTCGCGCTTGGTCGCGACCAGCGGGATCATGATTTCGGGCAGCGGCGCCTCACCACTTGAAGCCTTCACCGCGCACACGGCTTCGAAAATCGCGCGCGCCTGCATTTCGTAGATTTCGGGATAGGTGATCCCGAGGCGGCACCCGCGATGCCCGAGCATGGGGTTGAATTCATGCAGCTCACCCGCCCGGCGCTTGAGGTGATCGATCCCCAGCCCGGTCGCATCAGCCAGTTCGGCAAAATCCTCTTCCGCGTGGGGGAGGAATTCGTGCAGCGGCGGATCGAGCAAGCGGATGGTGCACGGCAGCCCCGCCATCACCTCAAAGATCGACGTAAAATCAGCGCGCTGTTCGGGCAGTAGTTGATCCAACGCGCGGCGGCGGCCGGCCTCGTCATCGGCAAGGATCATCTGGCGCACCAGGCTGATCCGGGACGCTTCAAAGAACATATGCTCCGTGCGGCACAGCCCGATACCCTCAGCGCCGAATTGCCGCGCCATGCGGCAATCTTCGGGCGTTTCGGCATTGGTGCGCACCCGCATCCGCCGCAGTTCATCCGCCCACACCATCAGCGTGCCGAAATCGCCTACCAGTTCCGGCTCAACCGTGGGCACGATGCCGAGCATGACCTGCCCGGTTGCACCATCGAGCGTGATCGCATCACCTTCCGCCAGTTCGTGTTGCCCGATCCGCAGCCTGCGGGCCGCGCGGTCAATCGACACCGCGCCTGCGCCGGACACGCAAGGGCGGCCCATTCCGCGCGCGACCACCGCTGCGTGGCTCGTCATCCCTCCGCGCGCGGTGAGGATACCCTGCGCGGCGTGCATCCCGTGAATATCCTCGGGCGAGGTTTCAACGCGCACGAGAATCACCTTCTCCCCGCGCCCGGCCCATTGTTCGGCGGTGTCGGCATCAAGCACGATCTTGCCCGCCGCCGCGCCCGGCGACGCGGGAAGCCCGGTGGTCAGCACATGGCGTTCAGCCTTGGGATCAAGCGTCGGGTGGAGCAATTGGTCGAGCGCCATGGGATCAACCCGCCGCACCGCCTCACGCGTGTCGATCAGGCCTTCTGCCACCATGTCGACCGCCATCTTGAGCGCAGCCTTGGCGGTGCGCTTGCCCGAGCGGGTTTGCAGCATCCACAAGGTGCCGCGTTCGACTGTGAATTCAATGTCCTGCATGTCGCGGTAATGAAGCTCCAGCAGGTCAAACACGCGGGCGAGCTCGGCATAGGCATCCGGCAATGCCTCTTCCATGCTGAGCATCTTGGCTCCTGCGGCTTCACGCGCGGTCCTGGTGAGGTATTGCGGTGTGCGGATGCCCGCCACCACATCTTCGCCCTGCGCGTTGATCAGGTATTCGCCGTAATAGGCACGCTCCCCCGTCGCCGGATCGCGGGTAAAAGCGACCCCGGTGGCGCTGGTGTCGCCCATATTACCGAACACCATCGCCTGCACATTGACCGCGGTACCCCAATCGGCGGGAATGTCATTCAATCGGCGGTAAACCTTGGCGCGGTCGCTATCCCAGCTATCGAACACTGCGCGGATCGCGCCCCACAATTGCTCATGAACATCTTGCGGGAACGGCCGGCCAAGTTCCTGTTCGACAATCCCTTTGAATTCGCTGACCAGTGCCTGCCAGTTTTTAGAGGACATCTCAGTATCGTTATAGAAGCCGTTGTCTTCCTTGACGATCTCCAGCGCCTCTTCGAACAATCCGTGATCGAGGCCGAGCACGACGTCGGAATACATCTGGATAAAGCGGCGATAGGAGTCCCACGCGAAGCGGGCGTCCCCCGATGATGCCGCCAGCCCTTCGACGGTCGCATCGTTCAGGCCGAGATTGAGCACGGTGTCCATCATCCCCGGCATCGAAACCCGCGCGCCCGACCGGACCGAAACCAGCAGGGGATCACCCGCATCGCCAAAACGCTTGCCCACGCTTGCCTCGACATGGGTCAGCGCGGCGGCGACGGCGTTTCGCAATTCGTCCGAAAAACCGGCACCACCGCGCAGATAATCAACGCATTCTTCGGTCGTGATGGTAAATCCCGGCGGTACCGGCAGGCCGATGCTGGCCATTTCGGCAAGGTTTGCGCCCTTGCCGCCGGAAACGGTCTTGTCCTTCTGGCGCGGATCGGAGTGGTCGGCTTTGCCCCCGAAAACATAGACCGTCTTCAATGTCATGGCAGTTCCCGCAAAGTGTGTTGGGCGGCGAGGAGGATCACCCCTCGATGCGGCTGAAATCGGCGACCCGGTGGACCGCGTCGCGAAACCGCGCGAGCAGCGCGAGCCGCGCGGCGCGCTTGTTCGCATCAGTGTCGTTGACTGTCACCTCTTCAAAAAACTGGTCGATGGGTGCGCGCAGCGAGGCAAGCGCCGCCATCGCATCGGCGAAGCGTTCGTCCTCGACCGCCTGCGAAGCACGCGGGGCGGCGGCATCGAGCGCATCGATCAACGCTTTTTCGGCCGGTTCCGGTTTGTAGGTAAGGGCCGCGCCCTCCCCGATGGGGGGAGGTGGCAGCGGCGCAGCCGCTGACGGAGGGGATTTGCCTCCAATGCCGGCGCTTGTGGCAGAGTCCCCTCCACCACCCTGCGGGCGGTCCCCCTCCCCGTCCCGGGGAGGATAATTTTCCTTCTTCAAGATATTCGCCGCCCGCTTGTAGCCTGCGAGGAGGTTGGTGCCGTCCTCGGTGGTGACAAAGGCTTGCAGCGCATGAACGCGGGCGAGCAGGCGGACGAGATCATCCTCCCCGCCGAGCGCAAACACCGCGTCGATCAGGTCGTGGCGCACGCCTGCTTCGCGCTGTTGGACTTTGAGGCGGTCGATTAAGAGTTCCGATAGTCCGACTACGACCTCCGCTTCAGATACAAGGCTCGACTTTACTCCAACCCTTGCGCCACCAGAAGCTGCGACCAGCCTTGAGCCGATCAGAAGTTTGAAGTTATTGGAATCTTCGAAATCGAACGTCACTTTCGCGCGGGCTGCGACTAGCTCGTTCAAAAGCTCCCTTCGGCCCATTTCTCTGAAGAACTTGCCGTCCATCAGCTTCAGCCACTCAAACCAAGCCAAAGGCCGATATGCGGCAATGAACATTTCGACGAGAGAACCCCGTATCTCTCCATGGCGGATCAAAGAAATAATACCGAG
>JAHJSJ010000217.1 GCA_018830415.1 Alphaproteobacteria bacterium
CCGGGCTGTCTGAAAGCCATGTGCACGATGTCGCCATTACCCGAGAGGCACCCAATTATCCCACACGTTAAATCAACCGCTGGTGGGGGAGGAACATGACCCCCGCCGCAAGGGTGCAGGCAGCCATCGATCTGCTCGATACGGTCATCACCGCTGCGCGCGGCAAGGGCGCGCCGGCTGACCGCATTATTGCCGAATATTTCCGCACCCGCCGCTATGCCGGATCGAAAGACCGGCGCGCGGTGCGCGATCTGGTGTATCAGGCGATCCGCCTGTGTGGCCCGGTGCCCGAAAACGGGCGCGCGGCGATGCTGGCGGTCGCAGGGCAGGACGCTGCGATTGCGGCACTGTTCGATGGATCACCCCACGGCCCCGCGCCGAAAGCCGAGGGAGAGCTGGTGGCGAAGACTGGCCTCGCGCCCAAATGGTTGGTGGCGACGCTGCGTGCATCCGGGCTAGGCGGGCCAGAGATTGCCGCGCTGCTTGACCGTGCACCGCTTGATATCCGGGTCAACGCGCTCAAGGCTGATCGTGCCACGATCGCATTGCCCGAAGCAGGCGGCGAGCCACTCGCCGCCGCGCAGGCGCTGCGGTTCCCGTCGGGCACGCAGGTCGAACAGTGGGATGCCTATGCCGCTGGGCTGATCGAGGTGCAGGATCACGGCAGTCAGCTGATCATCGATGCGCTGCCAGTGCAGCCCGGCGACACCATCATCGATCTGTGCGCAGGCGGCGGCGGCAAAACGCTGGCGCTGGCAGCAAGGCTGGGCAATGCGGCGAGCATTATTGCCGCCGATACCGACAAGCGGCGGCTGGGTAACCTTGCTCCGCGTGCGCAGCGGGCGGGTGCGGCAATCGATCACATCGTGCTGCTCGATCCCACCCGCGAAATGCGCGCGCTGGGCAATTGGGCGGGCAAGGCCGATCACGTTCTGGTGGATGCGCCCTGTTCGGGCAGCGGCACCTGGCGGCGCAGCCCCGAAGGGCGCTGGCGGCTCGATCAGGCTGAACTGAAACGGCTCAATGCCTTGCAGGATCATGTGCTGGATGTCGGCTCCTATCTGGTGCGGCCCGGCGGTTCGCTGGTGTTCGTCACCTGCTCGGTGCTCGATGCCGAAGGGGCAGACCGGATCGCCGCATTCCTTGCGCGCCACCCCGGCTGGCAGGCAGAACCATTGCCGCTGCCATTGGGCCGCGCGCACGGGGCAGGCCACCGGCTCGATCCGCTCCATGATGGCACGGATGGATTTTTCATCGCCTGCTTGCGTTCACCGTGATAGTCTCCAATGCTATGACCCAACCCTCCGGTTCCCGGTCCAAAGCATTGAAGGAGCTTTTGATGCGTTTTGCGCCTGCTGCTGCCGCCCTCTCGCTGTGTCTGGCCATGACGGCGAGCGTGGCTTTTGCTGGGTCAGGCACTCCCGATGCGCGCGCAGCGGCGCTGGTGGCGCAGGGCCAGGCGGCGTTGCAGGCGGGTGAAACGCAGGCCGCGATCGACGCATTCGAGGCCGCGCTGGCGGTGGATCCGGGCTACACCCCGATCTTTATCGACCTTGCCGAGGCCGCGCGGCAAAGCGGGCTGCAGGGCAAAGCTATCCACTACTACCGCGAAGCGCTCGAACGTGATCCGGGCAATTTCGCCGCGATTTCAGGCGAAGGCGCGGCCTTGGTGGAAAAGGGCGCGCTGGAAAAGGCGAAGCGCAATCTTGCCACGCTGCAAAGCCTGTGCGGCGATAATTGCCCCGAAACCGTGGCGCTGCAAGGCACCATCGCGCGCGGGGTTCCGGCAGCGCGGTTGGCAGCCGATAGCGCGGCCGAAGGCGCAGCGGTCAGCAACTGACAGCTTAGATCAGCGGCAGAAACTCCGCCACCAGCGCGGCGTAAACATCGCGTTTGAACGGGATGACCAGATCGGGCAGCGTTTCGATCTCGGCCCAGCGATAGGCGTTGAATTCGGGCGAATCGTGCGCTTCCAGATCGATATCCGCATCAGTGCCGAGGAATCGACCAAGGAACCAGTATTGTTCCTGCCCGCGATATTTGCCCTTCCACACCTTGCCCAGCAATTCGGGCGGCAGGTCGTAGAACAGCGGGCGTGAGGCCGGAGCGATCACTTCGACCAAGTGCGGCCCGATCCCGGTTTCCTCCACCAATTCGCGCAAGGCGGCATCGCGCGTGTCTTCGCCCGGATCGATCCCGCCTTGCGGCATCTGCCAGAACCCGTGGGCTGACGCGTCGATGCGCTCACCCACGAACACCAGCCCTTCGGCGTTGACCAGCATGAAGCCCGCGCAGGGGCGATAGGGCAGGTCTTCGTGGCTCATGCCGGGTTTGCCAGCATGAACTGCATCGCAGCGATGATGCGTTCCAGATCGGCTTGCGTGCTCGGCACTGCGCCGCGCAGGTTGGTGAAGGAATGCGTCACCCCGCGCATTTCAAGGAACACCACGTCGCGCCCGGCATCAACCAGCGCGCGTGCATAGGCGCGGCCCGAATCGCGGATCGGATCAAGGCTGGCGGTGACGACGATGGTGGGCGGGGCATTGCTGTGATCGGACAGGATCGGGAAGCCGCGTGGGTCGCTGCGGTCGGCACCATAGGCGGCATCGAAAAAGCCCATCGTGTCGGCCGTCAGCAGGAAGCCTTCGGAAAAAGCCGCCATGCTGGCCGATCCATTGGCATCGGCCACCAGCGGAAAGATCGGCACTTGTAGCACCACTGGCGCGGCGGCGGGGTTCGCGCCCAGCATTTGGCTGACGACCACGGCGGCATTGCCCCCGGCACTGTCCCCGATGGTGATGATGCCGGAGGTGGCGCGGCCCAATTCGGCAGGACTGCCCGCCACCCAGCGCGCCGCCGCCTCGCAATCGAGGATCGCGGCGGGGAAGGGCGCTTCGGGCGCGCGCGCATAATCCACCGCCACCAGCGGCAGATCGATCAGCGCCGCGATTTCGGTGCAGAGCGCGTGGTGCGTGTCGAGATCGCCGATCACGAACCCGCCGCCGTGGAAGAATACCACCACCGGCGAGGCCGTGTCGCGACTCTCTCGCGCGTCATACAGGCGCAGCGGGATGTCGCCAGCCGGGCCGGGGCAGGAAAGATCGCGGATTACCGCCAGATCGCGCGCCGGGCGGTCAGCGATATTGTGCATCGCCTGATAGGACGCGCGCGCCTCCTCCAGCGATAAATCGGCGAGCTTTGGCCCGTTCACTGCCGCCATCATGTCGAGGAAGCCCTTCATGTCGGGGCGGATGTATGGGCCAGAACTATTAGAGTGATCGGTCATTGCGGTTCTCTCCTGGAATTGCTTTGGCGCTGCGATAGGCGAGGGCGGGGCGGTTTTCCAAGCGCATTTGCAGTTCCCTTGCCGTCCGCGCGTCGCTAGCCAGCGAAGTTATGGACAATCTGACACATAGCCTTGTCGGCGCGTTGCTGGGGCAGGCGGGGCTGAAGCGCACCACCGGCCTTGCCATGCCTGCGCTGATCATCGGCGCGAACCTGCCCGATGTGGACGCGGCGTGTTTTTTCTGGCTGAAGGGCACCGAGCACCTCGCCTTCCGGCGCGGCATCACCCACGGCCCGCCCGCGCTGGTGCTGCTGCCCTTGATTTTGGCGGGGCTGCTATGGGCGTTCGACCGCTGGCAGACCAAGCGCGGCGCTGGTCGGTTTGGGCGGCCCGAGGCGCGGCTGCCGGTGCGGTTTGGCTGGCTTTACGCGATGGCCTTCATCGGTTGCCTCAGCCACCCATTCTTCGACTGGCTGAACGTCTACGGCATCCGCCTGCTGGAGCCGTTCTCCTCGCGCTGGTTCTACGGCGATACGCTGTTCATCATCGACGTGTGGCTGTGGGCGCTGCTGACCGGCAGCGTCTGGTGGTCACGGCGGCGGGAGAAGGCTGGTGGGGAATGGATGCGGCCTGCGCGGGTGGGGATTGCGGTTGGGTTGGCGTATATCGGAGTGAATGGGGCGATCTCCGAATTCGAGCGCGACCGCGTTGCTGAAACACTGCCCTATCTCGAATGCTCAGAGACAGCGACAGTCTGCGATTGGGATGTGATTGCCTCGCCAGTGCCGATCGTGCCGTGGCAGCGGGAAATGATTACAGACCATCCGGCCGGTCATTGGACGATTGGCACGCAGGTTGTCGGTGACTGCCGCCTGCCCGACTTCACCGAGACCCGCCAAACCAACTCCCAACTCGACGCCTTCCTGTTCTGGTCGCGCGCGCCCTTCGCTGCGCGAGCGCCGGACGGCTCGGTGATCCTTTACGACGCCCGCTTCTACGACCCGCGCGCGCGGGGGCGGTTCTCGGTTGCGTTGCCTGACGTGGAGTGTGAGGAACTTCCTGCGCCCTGATTCGTCATTGCGAGCGCAGCGAAGCAATCCAGAGCGGCACCTGGAGGCTCTGGATTGCCGCGTCGCCTTTGGCTCCTCGCAATGACGACTGACTGAAAGACAAAAATGACCCAACTCGTATGGCTGCGGCGCGATTTGCGCCTTGCCGATAACCCAGCGCTCTATCACGCCGCCAAGGCCGGGCCGGTGGTGTGCGTCTATGTGCTCGATGATGACGCGCCGAGGCACCACGCCTATGGCGGCGCGTCGCGCTGGTGGCTGCATCATTCGCTGGCGAGCCTTGCCCGCAGCCTTGAAGCACGTGGGAGCAAGCTGATCCTGCGGCGCGGCGATGCGGTGGAACAGCTTTGCAAAGTCGCCGAGGAAATCGGCGCGGCCACCATCCACGCCAATCGCCATTACGAACCGTGGTGGAGGAAAGCACAAGGGCGGCTGGCCGAACGCCTCAACCTGCAACTTTACGACGGCAGTTATCTGATGCCGCCGGGCAGCATCACCACTGGGACGGGCGGGCAGTACAAGATTTACACCCCGTTCAGCCGTGCGGTGCGCGCAGAGTTCCCCCCGCGCGATGAATTGCCCGCGCCCGAAACACTGAGCGCGCCGGATAACTGGCCCGCGTCCGACGACCTCGCATCATGGAACCTGCTCCCGACCAAGCCCGACTGGGCGGGGGGGATGCGCGATTTCTGGCAGGTGGGAGAGGCCGCCGCGCAAGAACGCCTCAACTGGTGGGAAACCCACGTCGACGATTACGACGACAAGCGCAATTTCCCGAGCGTCGACAAAGTCTCACGCCTCTCCCCCCACCTGCATTTCGGCGAGATTTCGCCCGTTCAGGTGTGGCACCGCTTTCAACACAAGCGCTCGGATGGCTGGCGCACTTTTGAAGGCGAACTGATCTGGCGCGACTATGCACAGAACGCGATCCTGCAATTCCCCGCCTATGCCACCCAGAACTACCGCGAGGATTTCGACCGCTTCCCGTGGCGCGACCCCTCGACGGACGACGCTGCTGCCCGCGACCTCAAAGCGTGGAAGGAAGGCCGCACCGGATACCCGATCGTCGATGCCGGGATGCGCCAATTGTGGCAGACCGGGTGGATGCACAACCGCGTGCGGATGATCACTGCCAGCTTCCTGATCAAGCACCTGCTGATCGACTGGCGCGCAGGGGAAAAGTGGTTCTGGGATACGCTGGTCGATGCCGATTATGCCTCCAATGGCACCAACTGGCAGTGGACGGCGGGGACGGGCGTGGATTCCAATATGTTCAGCCGGATCATGGCCCCGCTGACCCAATCGGAGAAGTTCGATGCGGCGCGTTATATCCGCGAATATGTGCCGGAACTCACCGCGCTGGATGCGCCCTATATCCACGATCCCGAAGAGTTTGGAAGGCGACCGGCGGGCTATCCGCGCAAGATTATCGCGCACCGCGCCGCGCGCGAACGGGCGCTGGCGGCGTTGCAGGCGATGAAGGGCGGGTGAGGGGGGAGAAAGCCCCACAGGGCTTGCCCACGCCGCCGCTACCCGCCTATGCACCGCGTATAAATGCATGAAAGGGATATGA
>JAHJSJ010000218.1 GCA_018830415.1 Alphaproteobacteria bacterium
CCCGGACTTGGCGGCAGCGTTCAGCTTGAAGACTGGAGCGCGCTGGCCGCATCGAAGGATGCGCTGGTGGGCGAATTGCGACAGAAGAAATATGCCGCTCTGCTGCCTGCCTACGAAGGCGTCAGCTATATCGAAGGCAAGGTGCGGTTTGTTGGCACCACGTTGATGGTCGACGATGCGCCGATGAAGGCGGGCAAGGTCATATTGGCGATGGGCGCGCGCGCTGCCGTTCCCCCCATTCCGGGGTTGGTCGCTGTGCCCTTTCTCACCAGCACCACGGCGCTGGCGCTGGAGAGGCTGCCCGCATCGCTGCTGGTGATCGGCGGCGGGGTGATTGGCGTGGAACTGGGCCGGATGTTTGCCCGGCTGGGGGTCGAGGTCACCATCTGCTGCCGTAGCCGCCTGCTGCCCGAACTCGACGAGGAACTGAGCGCCGCCCTGCAAACCTATCTGGAGGCCGAGGGCGTGAGGGTGTGCGCCGGGGTACGGTATCAAGGCATTGCGCAAACAGCCGAGGGGGTCGAACTCACTTGCGATGGCCTAGCAGCTGGCGCGGCCATCGCCGCCGAACAAGTGCTGATCGCCACGGGTCGCAAGCCCAACAGCGATGGCTTGGGGCTGGAACAACGTGGCATCACGCTGGATCGCAAAGGCGGGATCGTGGTAGACGATTACCTCGAAACCACTGCCCCCGGCATCTATGCCGCAGGTGATGTCACCGGGCGCGACCAGTTCGTTTACATGGCAGCCTACGGCGCAAAACTGGCCGCGCGCAATGCCGTTACCGGCAAGCAGCACCGCTATGACAATGCCGCCATGCCCGCCGTGGTGTTCAGCGATCCGCAGGTCGCCAGCGTCGGCCTGACCGAAGCGGCGGCGCGGGTGCAGGGGCTGGATGTAAAAACCTCGCTGCTGCCACTTGATGCGGTGCCCCGCGCATTGGCGGCGCGCGATACGCGCGGGATGATCAAGCTAGTGGCCGACAAGGGAACCGACCGCCTGCTCGGCGGGCAGATCATGGCCCCCGAAGGCGCGGATTCGATCCAGACGCTGGTACTGGCGATCAAATACGGCATGACCACAGCGGAACTGGGCGCGACGATCTTCCCTTATCTCACCACGGTGGAAGGGCTGAAACTGGCCGCGCAGACGTTTGACAAGGACGTGGCGAAACTATCGTGCTGCGCGGGGTGATGATTGCAAGTGCGGATGATTATTGCAGGTCATCATCGACCTCAAACGCCCGTTTACCCTTGCGCTTCCATAGCACCATGCCTGTTCGCGATCCGCCCGCGCATCTTGGTCAACCTGGTGGAGCCGAGGGGGATCGAACCCCTGACCTCGTCATTGCGAACGACGCGCTCTCCCATCTGAGCTACGGCCCCGTTCCAGGTTCGCCCGCCTGATACCCCGATCAGGCAGGCGCGCGCATTAACCCGAAGGGCGCACCCTTGCAACGGCGATTTTGCCGCCGCTGACACGGCATCCCTACTCGCCCGATAGCGTGCCGGGCTGGGCCGCAATCGGTTCCACCACCGGCTGCGACACAAAGCCATCAGTCACCGGGATCACCGGCACCGCGACGCCGGTTGCCGGGTCGATCACGGTCTGCGCATCCGCCGTCTGGCTGACCAGACTGGTAAAGCTGGGCACGGCGGCACCGCTGGCGCGGGCCTGTTGCACCACCACCCAGCCGGGCTGCGAGGCACCATACTGCGCGCCCCACTTGGCATCCCACTGTGCCGAGGCCTGCTGATACGCTTCGTATTCGTTGAAGAACTGGTCAAACGGCATCAGCAGCACATCAAAATTGGCACGGGCAAAGCTGAGCGGATCGGTTCGCGGCGCGGCCAGCATACGGTTGGCAACATCAAGCGCGGCGCGGCAGAACCCGGCGCGCGCGGGCGGCAGCGCAAAGAAATTATAGACCTGCGTGGTATAGCCATCGCGCGCCACCATCGCATCACGGCGCGCCCGGAAACGGCTGGTATAGGTCTTTTCGATCCGGTCATTCACCGCCTTCAATGGCCGGACATTGCCGTTCAGAAAGGCGCGATAGCCATCAAGGATCGGCTGATATTCGGGCGCAAGGCAATTGAGCGCCGCGACGTTCCAGGCCGAACGGAAGTTCCACACCAGCTGATCATCGGACAGGTTGCTGTTGACGGTGACGCGCCGCCCGTCAGCCCCGCGCGCCGGAATCTCCATCAGGTAATGCGCGCCGCCCGGCGGCAGCGGACGATAGGGCACAGCCTCAACCACAGCCTGAGGCGGGGGCGGCGGGGGCGGCGGGGGCGGCGGGGGCGGCGCGGGCGTGGCGCAGGCCGCCAGCAAGGCAGTGCCACCAGCTATCGTAATTATCTTCAGCCCGAATGGCGCGCGCGGCGCGGCGCTGAGCCTTTTGAACGTTGACGAAGGCTTGTGGGTGGCCG
>JAHJSJ010000019.1 GCA_018830415.1 Alphaproteobacteria bacterium
ATCCGCGAGATTGCCGTGCTCAAGCTGATCGGAACGCGCAACCGGACCATCGCCGGGATGATCCTGCAACAGGCTCTCGCGCTGGGTGCGATTGGCTTTGCCGTCGGCAAGATCACGGCCACTTTCACCGCGCCATACTTCCCCAAATATGTGTTGCTGTTATCGCAGGACGCCATCACCGGCTTCATGGCAGTCTTGGCGATTTGCGCGCTGGCCAGCCTGATCGCGATCCGTATGGCGCTGAAGGTCGATCCCGCCGAAGCGATCGGAGGCTGATGTGACATCCGAAGGCATCCGCATCGAAGGGCTGAGAAAGCGCTACGGCGAAGGCGACACCGCCGTCGATGCGTTGAAGCATGTCGATATGGAAGTTGCGCCCGGCGAAGTGGTTGGCCTCATCGGCCCTTCCGGATCAGGGAAAAGCACACTTCTCAAGAGCCTGGGGGCGGTAATCGATCCGACTGCAGGGCGTATGACCCTGGGCGGAAAGGTGATTTACGATGATGGCTGGAAAGTCACTGATCTGAGAGCGCTGCGCAGGGACAAGATCGGGTTCGTGTTTCAGGCGCCTTACCTGATCCCCTTTCTCGATGTGGTCGACAATGTCGCGCTGCTGCCAATGCTGGCCGGGCATTCCAATGCGGAATCGCGCGAACGGGCGCTCGATCTGCTGACGGCGCTCGATGTCCATCACCGCGCCGCAGCCATGCCGTCGCAATTGTCCGGCGGTGAACAGCAACGCGTCGCGATTGCCCGCGGGCTGATCAATCGCCCTCCGGTGATCCTGGCAGACGAGCCTACTGCACCGCTCGATTCCGAACGGGCCATGGCGGTGATGCGGATCCTGCATGAAATGGCCGAAAAGTATCAGACTGCCATCATCATTGTGACACATGACGAGAAAATCATCCCGACATTCAGGCGGATTTACCACATCCGCGATGGCATCACGACCGAGGAAGCAGGCGAAGGAAAGCCCATTGCATGAACCCTGGCACAGAACGCGCACTGGATCGGCAATTCTGCCCGTTGGTTGCGCTCGCACCGGCTGCGCGGACACAGGAGCGGTTACAATGCCCAATCTGGGAAAAATGAGAAACGGCGGGATCGTCCCGGCAGCCCGCCGCCCGGCGACTTTGCGGCTGACGGCGGGCCTTGCCCTGGCTTCCCTGCTGGCCGGGTGCGCCGCCGGGCCCGATTTTGAGCGCCCGGCCCCGCCATCCGTTCAAACCTATTCGCCTCATGCTCCCAACGAAGTTTCCGCTTCTGCTCCTTCGGACTTTGACAGTTCGCAGCGCGCCGTGCCGGGGCTTGAAGTGCAGGCTGAATGGTGGCGCAGCTTCCGCTCGCCCCGGCTTGATGCTCTCATCGCGGAAGGTCTCAACCAGAGCCCCACACTTGCCGCGGCAGAAGCAACGCTGAGACAGGCGCAGGAACTGCGCAATGCCCGTGCCGGATCAACACAGCTTCCGCAGGCAGAACTTGGCACGACCGCTCAGCGGCAACGGTTCAATCCGGGAAGCCTGGGCCAGGATCTGGACGCTCGCGAATTCAGCCTGTTCAACACCAACGTATCGGTTGGCTACAATCTCGATCTTGCGGGCGGGAACAGCCGGGCAATCGAGGCGCTTTCGGCGCGCGCAGACACCAGACAATTCGAATTGCAGGCAGCCAGATTGACGCTGGCCGGCAATATCGCGACCACCGCCTTTGCCAGGGCGCGGATCGCGGCGCAGCTTGAAATCACCGCATCGCTGATCGAGAATCTTGAGGCCCAGCGTGACATTGCCAGGGAGCGGGTGCGTCTGGGCAATGCCGCGCCGGATGAATTGTTCGCGCTCGAGACGCAGACAGAACAATTGCGCGCAGAGCTTCCCGTTTTCAGGCAGCAGCTGGCGGAAACCGAGCATCTCCTGGCTACGCTGGCAGGCCGTGCTCCCGCGCAGGGCGACATCCCCGATTTCACGCTCGCCGAATTCACATTGCCGCAGGAGCTGCCACTGATTGTTCCGTCGGAGCTGGTCCGGCACAGGCCCGATATTCTGGCGGCAGAGGCCAGCGTTCATGCTGCGAATGCCGATTACGGCGTCGCAGTCGCCCAAATGTATCCGCAATTGAATCTGAGCGCGACGCTGGGCACGCAGGCGCTTTCAACCGGCGCGCTGTTCGCCGGATCATCGACCGTCTGGAACATCATCGGCCAGCTGACCCAGACGCTGTTCAATCCCGGCCTCAGCCATGAAAAACGGGCCGCGCTTGCCGCGTTTGATGCCGCTACGGCCAGCTACAAGGTTGTCGTGCTGGACGGCTTGCGCGACGTGGCTGACGTTCTTGTAGCAGTGGATACCAATGCACGCGCTCTCGAGGCGCAGGCAAGGGCGGCCGTTGCGGCGCAGGGAACAGCTACAACAATGCAGCGGCGATACGAGTTGGGCGCTGCAAGTTACGTCGAGGTGCTGATTGCTGCACAACAGGCGCAACAGGCCAGCCTTTCTGTCATCGCCGCAAGGTCTGATCGCCTGGCCAACAGCGCTGCGTTCTATGTGGCGATGGGGGGCGGAGGCGGGCCGACCTCATCCCGCACTGTCGAATGAGCGCCGCACGACAGATCCTCTACATTGCGGGGAATGCAGCTTGATGCGGCCGATTGCGATGATCTTTGTGGCGGGCTGAACCATTATCGGCAACGGGCAGGTGACAAGAACCCGTCGTGTTTCCGTCCCCAAATGGCAACCGAACCGTCCCGGAATCGCAGCGAAGCGATCCTAGTGGCTGCCCTAACGCAACGTGTGGGGTAAATCATGAAATCGAAATTCCTTGTTGGCGCAGCCTGTGTGCTGAGCTCGTCTGCAGTCTATGCGCAGGATAACGTCGGCGGCGGTGCGAACGAGCCGGAAGTCGACGCCATTGTTGTCGTCGGAACAAAGCTTTCGCGCCTCAAGGCAATCGAGGAAAAGCGCGGCGAATCGCGCATTATCGACGCTTTGGGCATCGATGAACTCGGCCAGCTTCCGGACAAGAACGTCGGCGAATCGCTCAACCGGCTTCCGGGCGTGACCATGCTGGTGGAAAAGGGTGAAGGACGCTTCGTGCAGATTCGCGGGATCAATCCCGCGCTCAACAATGTCACCATCAACGGGGTTTCGCTTGGCTCTACCGAAAGCGCTGGCCGCAGCGCCCCGCTCGACGTGATTTCGGGAAGCGTCCTTGGCGGTGTGCAGGTCATCAAGACCCCGACGCCCGACATGGACGCGCAGGGTATCGGCGGCACCGTCAATGTCGACACCGCCATGCCGTTCGACCGCAGCGACCTGTTCTACGGTTATGTCACGGGCCGCTATGGCTATGAGGAAATTCGCCCCAAGGACGAAGGCTTTGGCGGAGATGATCCCTATTCCATCGATGCGCTGGTTTCGGGCAAGCTGGCAGGCGACACGCTGGGCTGGCTGCTTGGCGCATCCTGGTCCGACCGCGAATATGTGGCGCAGGGGCGTTACCAGGACGATTGGGCGGAAACCTTGGGGATCGGCCTGCCGATCAACGTCAAGAACAATTATTACATCATCGGGCGCGAGCGGCTCAACGTCAACGGCGCGCTTGAATGGCGCCCCGACGGCGACACGCAGCTGTTCGTGCGCGGCTTTTATGCCGACTGGAACGAATTCCAGCATCGCAACCGGTTCGAGGAAAATCTCGACACCGGCGTGACCGTGCTGGATGAACGCAGCGGGACTTCTGGCCCCAACCGCGTCAACGTCAACCTGCGACTCTCGGACATCGACAAGCAGCAACTGATCCTGGCTGCGGGCGGCGAAAAGAAGTTCAGCGACTTCACGCTGACCTTTCTTGGCCAGCGGACCGAAAACGACAAATCGGAGCCCAACGATTTCTGGGAGTTCCGCTCTGACCGCATTTTCGGCCCCAACACCTGGGTGCTCAACGAATTCGATATCGTCGACATCACGCCCGACGCGGGAACGCCCGACCGGCAGGACCCATCGCTCTTTGGCCTGCGCCGTGTGCGCTTTTTCGAGAGTGAGACCGCAGAGAACAACTGGACGGGCAAGTTCGATCTCAAGTGGGATCTCGACGATGCGACCTACCTCAAGACCGGGTTCAAATATAGTTCGACCAAGCGCGTGCTTGACGAGAGTCGGCGCCGCTTCGACCCCGGATCATCGGCGTTGACGCTGGGCACCTCGGCCGATTTCACCGATGGTGCCTTCATCAACAACACCGACGCGGGCGATGTGCCCAACCTGTTCGTCAATCTCGACGCGCTCAACGGTTTCTTCGACGATCCGGCCAACGCTTCGTTCTTCGTTGCCAACGCCGCTGACAATTTTGTGGCGGACAACGCAGCCGATTATGGCGTGCGCGAGCGGATCGTTGCGGGCTATGCCATGGGCGCCAAGGAGTTCGGCGCGCTCGAGGTGATTGGCGGCGCGCGGATCGAATGGACCGACATCGCCAGCAACGGCAATCTGCTTCTCAACGGCGTTGCCGCCCCGGTCGAGGACGGCAGCAACTATGCGATCGTCACCCCTTCGCTGATCGCCAACTTCCGCCCCGATGACAGTCTGGTGTTTCGTGCCGGTGTGACCCGGGCGATCGGCCGCCCCGGATTTGATGTGATCGCGCCGCGTTCGACCGCGACCGACGATGGCGGGCCGATCGCTTCGGTCAGGATCGGCAACCCCGACCTGCGCCCGCGCACTTCGTGGAACTTCGATGTCTCGGCCGAATGGTATCCGAACGATTTCACCGCGCTTTCGGTGGGGCTGTTCTACAAGGACATTTCGAACGAATTCATTCCCTTCACCCAGTCGCTGACCACGCAGGCGGAAATGGACGCCGCGCTCGCCGAGCGCGGGCTGACCGGTTCGGTCGATACCTCGGCGCTCACCCGGCTCGATCTTTCGACCACAATCAACGGCTCGTCGGCCAATCTCAAGGGTATCGAGCTGCTTGCACAGACGCAGTTCGATTTCCTGCCCTCGCCGTTCGACGGCCTCGGCATGTCGGCTTCGGCGGCGTTTCTCGACGGGGAAAACACGCTGCCCACCGGCGAGAAGCTTCCGCTCGTCGGGCAGGCCAAGACGACCTACGCTGTCTCGCTGTTCTACCAGAAGGGGCCGATCGATGCCTCGGTCAGCTATGCCTATAATGACAGCTTCCTGACCGATCCCAATGCCAATCAGGATCTTTCGCTCGACCAGGGATCGTTCGGGCGCTGGGACGCGAAGATCACCTACAACCTGCGCGACAACCTCAAGGTCTTCGTCGAGGGCGTCAACCTCAGCAACGAGCCGACCAGCGAGTTCCAGGGTGGCCGCCAAGCATGGAACACCGAGCGCGAGTTTGTCGGGGCGACGTTCTTTCTGGGTGCCAGCGTCGGTTTCTGACGGGCACCTGATTCCAGCGCGCTAAGATGCTAACGCTATCCCCGCGCTGGAAATGCTCAGGCGCCGCACGGGCTTAACCAAAGCCCGATGAGTCAAGCTCATCGAGCTTTGGTATGACAGGGGAGAAATGGAATGATCGGATTACTCGCAGGATTGATGCTGGCGGGCGCGGCCCCCGCCGCGACCTGCGCACCTGAGCACCTTGTCGCGAAGACGGTCAACACCTGGCCCGCTGCCGATGCCGATCAGGGCGCGGCGGCTGACGAAGGGCATTTCTACGCGATCGACAATGCCGTCATTGCCAAACATGATCGCCTGACAGGCGCGCTCATTCGCCGCTGGTCGGGCGAGGCGGCCGGACAGGTCAGGCATATCAACAGCTGTTTTCATGAGGGCGGCCGCCTCTACTGTGCCAATTCGAACTATCCGCAAGTGCCGATGGGGTCGTCAGCCGAGATTTTCGACGCGCAAACGCTGGCACCGCTGTCGTCGCACAGCTTCGGGGTGATGGATGAAGGCTCGCTGACCTGGTTCGACCGCGTGAAGGGCGGATGGATCGCGGGCTTTACCCACTACAGCAAACCCGGCGGGCTGCCTTACAAGGACAACCGCTATTCAGGCGTGGTCGCCTTCGATGCGCAGTGGCGGCGCATGGGCGGCTGGCTTTATCCGGCAGCAATACTGGAGGCGATGGCCCCTCACGGCGCCTCGGGAGGGTCGATCGGGCCTGACGGCTATCTCTATGTCTCGGGCCATGATTTGCCCGAAGTCTATGTGCTTGCCAAACCTGCCATGGGGCCGATGCTCGTCCACATCGCCACAATAGCCGTTGAGGCGAAGGGTCAGGCATTTACCTGGGGCGAGAATGACAAGCGGCACATTTTCGCGGTCGATCGCGACGAGGAAAACCGCGTGCTGGAAATTGCCATGCCGCCGGTCACACCCGCATGTCACGCTTCCATGATTTCACGGTTTGAGCAGTAGGCACCCACGGGATTGATCTGGGCGAGGCCTTTCATCGCTGCGCGGTAGCCGGAGCAAGTATTGACCTACCTATTTGTCCGCCACGTCAAATCGATAGGATTCGTGGCAGCTTATGCAGGCATTGTTGATTGACCGCTTGGCTGCGGCATATTCTTCCAAGTTGCCAGCTTCAGCGGCCTGGCTCGCGCGGCGGAAATCTTCGCGCATCTGGCGGCTCAAGGCGCGGAATGGATCGGGCAGGGCGGCCTGAAAACCGGCAGGATTGGGTGGCCCCTTGCCAGGTTCCTGGGTGGCCGCCATCTCAGCCGCAGCCGCCAGATTGTCGGCAAATTCTGCCTCGTCGATCTCTGCCAGCGTAACCAGAAGGCCGCGCATCTGGCGCAAGGCGAAATCGCCCTGTTCGGCGTTCAGGTGGATCGCCTCACGCATATCGGACGAGCTGCTGGCGATGATCTGAGGCGGCTCTTCAACCCGCAAGAACGAATACCAGAACAACAGGCCGACGAGAATCGCCAAAATACCGGTTGCCGCATAAGGTCGTATCTTCGCCATCGATTTAAGCTTTCGCTGCGAGCCGTTTGTGGAGGAGTGACATCATGTAATGCGCAGGCCCCGTCTGGTGCCGACCAGGTGGCCGGGCGCAATCATTGTGTCTGGCTTGATACCAGCAATGCGCCGCGCAGATCCCCGGCCGCGAAGCCAACCGCCTTGTCGTCCGGGTAAAGCAAGTCGATCTGCGCTTTCACTTCCGGGGCAACATTGGTCCCATGGCAAACCGCACAGGGCTGATCCTGCATCGGGATCGCCCGCATGAAAACCTGGCGGTCTCCAATCCGGGCGGACACCACGTGAGGCTTGCCGTCCATCAGTGGCTGGCTTTCAAGCTGATTGTACAAGGAGGCAAGTTCGGCCGGAACAGCATTGCTGCTGTTGCGGTTCCGCCGGGCTATCCGGCTTACTTCGACACCGTGTTCTTCTGACAGGGACTGTTCGATGGCAGGTGCAGCGGAATGACAGACCCCGATCGCACCGATCGGCCCGGCCTGGGTCAGCGCCGAGACCAGCTCCGCCTTCAACGTCTGCTGCTGTTGGTCGGCGATCATACTAGCCCGTTCGATGAATGCCTGATCGGGCAGTTCGGCTTCGGGCGCTGGGGCGCACCCGGAGGCAGCAAGCAACATGGCAGCGCTTGCGGCAAGCGCGTGTAGCGGGATCAGGGGGCGCATCGAGGGTTCCTCTGTTTTAAGTTCGGCAAAACGGGAGCTTCAGCTCTTCAGCCAAAGCCGCAGGATATATCCAACGACGCCCAGCGCAGCGACGCTCATCGTCCAGATGCCCGCCATCCACAACAGGCGCTGCCACAGGGGGGCGTCTTCGTCTGCGCTACCGCTTCGCTGCTTGAGCGCGGGGTTATCCATCAGTGATACCCCTCGTCGCCGACCTTGCCGCGAAACACCCAGTAACTCCACGCGGTGTAGCCCAGGATCAGCGGCAGGGTGATCGCCACGCCCACCAGCATGAACATCTGGCTGCTGTATGGCGCGGCGGCATCCCAGATCGTCACGCTGCCGGGAATAACATGCGGCCACATGCTGACCCCCAGCCCGGCCATGCCGAGCAGGAAGATCGCCAGGCTCATCAGGAACGGCACCGCATCCTGTCCTTTCGCCAGCCCGCGAAACAGGAAATAGACGGCGATAGCGGTCAGCAGCGGAACCTGGCTGGCGAACAATATGCTGGGCATGGTGAACCAGCGGGCGAAATATTCCGCTTCGAGGAATGGCGTGTAAAGGCTGACCGCGCCGAGCAGCGCCAGTGTGGCAATGGCGGCGCGGAAAGCCAGTTTACGGGCATGGGCCTGCGCCTCGCCATCCAGCTTCCACACCAGCCATGTGCTGCCGAGCAGGGCGTATCCCGCGACCGTGCCCAGCCCGGTCAGCAGCGTATAAGGCGTCAGCCAGTCCCACCAGCTTCCGGCATAGGCGCGGCCTGCGACCTCGATACCTTGCAGCAGGGCGCCAAGCGTCATCCCCTGCGCCATCGCAGCGATCAGCGATCCGGCGGTAAAGGCGAAATCCCAGAACGCCCGGTGCGCCGGATCGCGCCAGCGGAATTCGAACGCCACCCCGCGAAACACCAGCCCCAGCAACATGGCGATAATCAGCGGATAGGTCGCAGGCAGGATGATGGCATAGGCGAGCGGGAAAGCGGCAAGCAGCCCGCCGCCGCCCAGCACCAGCCAGGTTTCATTGCCATCCCACACCGGCGCGATGGAGTTCATCGCCTTGTCGCGCTCCGGCCCGACGGCAAAGGTCGGGAACAGGATGCCGATACCAAGATCGAACCCGTCCATCACCACATAGGCGAATACGGCAAAGGCGATGATGAAGGCCCAGATGATAGTCAGATCGATCATTGGGCGTCTCCTTCGCGCAGCTGCTCCCTGGCGAGGCCGGGGGTGATCCCGGCGGTGCGGACGGGGCCGGTCTCTGTCCGGGCGACGCCCTTCTCACCTGCCTCCGGCGCTTTCTTCATCAGGCGAAGGATATACCAGGTGCCGACACCAAACACCGCGAAATAGACCACCACGAAGGCGAGCAGCGAAGCGCCGACTGCGGGGGCATCGAGCGGGCTGGCCGCATCGGCGGTGCGCAGCAGGCCGTAGATGACCCAGGGCTGGCGCCCGACTTCGGTGGTGATCCACCCGGCGATGACCGCCACGAAACCCGATGGCCCCATGGCGATGGCCGCGCGGTGGAGCCAGCCCCAGTCATAAAGCCTGCCGCGCCAGCGCGCGACAAGGCTCCACAGCCCGATGCCGAGCATGCCGAACCCGATCCCGACCATGATGCGGAAGGCCCAGAAGACGGTTCCGACCGGCGGCTCCTCATCATCGGGAATGGTGTCGAGCCCGGCCATTGGCGCGTTCAAGTCATGCTTCAGGATCAGCGAGGACGCCTTGGGAATTTCGATCGCATAGCGCACGGTCTTCGCCTCGCTATCGGGAATGCCGAACAGGATCAGCGGCGCGCCTTCGGGGTGGCTTTGGAAATGCCCCTCCATCGCCATCACCTTGGCCGGCTGATGCTCCAGCGTGTTGAGCCCGTGCATGTCGCCAAGGAAGATCTGCACCGGGGCGACCAGCGCGGCCATCCACATCGCCATGGAGAACATCTTGCGCGCATGCAGGTTGGCGCGGTCTTTCAAGAGGTGCCACGCGCCCACCGCGCCCACCACGAAGGCGGTGGTCAGGTAAGCGGCGGTGACGGTGTGCACCAGGCGATAGGGGAAGCTGGGGTTGAACACGATATCCCACCAGCTCTCACCCGGCAGGAACTGGCCGTTCGCGCCCAATATATGGCCGACCGGGGTCTGCATCCAGCTGTTGACCGACAGGATCCAGAAGGCGCTGACGAAAGTCCCGGCC
>JAHJSJ010000219.1 GCA_018830415.1 Alphaproteobacteria bacterium
GCCAGTGCCAGCGGTCGGGCGCGGGCGGGCCGAACGCGCCTTCGGGCAGGGCGCGCGCGCGATCACAGCGAAACCCTGCGCTGCCGAGCAGGCGGCGGGCGTTCTCCGCTTCAAGCCCGATTGACACCGGCAGCGCCAAATCGATCCGGAAGGTGAGGTTGCGTTCCTTGGGCTTGGCGGCGCTGACCACGGCGCGCGCTTCAAACGCGGCGCGCAGGATCTTCTCCGCCAGATCAACCCGGATCGCCTGCGACCCTGCGTAACGATAGCCCGCAGGCAGCCGCCCCTTGGCCCACGCCCCTTCGGCCAGAACCGGCAGCATCGCTTCGTTCAGCGGGCGCAGGTCAAGCCCCAGCGCGTGCAGCAAGCGGCGCGGCGCGGGTTTGAGCAAGGCGGGCGCGAAAATATCGAGCGCGCCGAACGTCACCCCCAGCTTGCGCAGAAACGGGCGCATTTCCTTGGGCAGATGTTCCAGCCCGGCGTCTTCGCGGCTGATCACCCCGCGCGCGTCGATCAGCGTGATCAACAGCGCGCGCGCCTGCGACCCGGCTGCGGGATCGCGCGCGGCCTCGGCCAGTTTGCGCAACGGGGCCAGCGGTTCCAATTGCTTATCGAGCCATGCGGCAAGGCCCGCCTCCAACTGCGCGCGCGAAGCCTCGGCCAGCAATGTCAGATCGCGGGTCAGCGCGAGGCGCGGGCTACCGAAATTGCCTGCACCGACATGACCCGGAAAGGTAATCTCGGCGAGCGCGCGCCCTTGCCCTTGGCCCTGCCAGCGGATCGCCCCGCCCGCGATTTCCAGCTCGCCAATGCCGTCAGCCAGCAGCCATTCGGCGCGGCTGGCGAGCAGCGCGGGCAGCGCCTTTTCCCCCGCCGCCAGCAGCATCCGCCGATCATGCGCGCCCGCCGAGGGATCGACATGGAAACGGAATCCTTCAAGCCGCCCGATGGTTTCACCCTCGACCGTCAAATGCCCATCGGGTTCCAATGTGACCGGCAGCGCGCCTGCGTCCTGCCCCAGCGATTTCATCAAAAGTGTCGTCCTCCGGTTGACGAATCTTTCGGTCAGCCGCGCGTGCAGCGCATCCGAAAGCTTCGCCTCGACCGCGCGCGCCCGCGCGGCCATTTCATCGCGTGCCAGCACCCAATCGGGCCGCTGGCAGATGTAAGCCCAACTGCGAATCGCTGCGATCCGCGCTTGCAGCGTGTCGATGTCGCCCTGCATCCGGTCAAGTTCCGCGATGCGCGCGGCGACGAAATCCGCGCCAATATAACCCTCGCCCAGGTCTTGCCACAGCCGTGCGACAAACCGCGCGTGCTGTTCCACCCCCAGGTTGCGGAAATCGGGGAGCGAGCACGCCTCCCAAAACCGCCGCACCGATCCCGCCCCGCGCACCGATTGCGCAAGCGAATCTTCCGAAAGCCGCCGCAGCACCGCCATGTCGATCGCCTCGGGCGCAGCGCGCAGCACTGCATCATCGGGCCGCGCTTCCAGATCGGCGATCAGCGTGGGGAGCGTATCGAACCGCGGTTCCGCCTCACGCCAGAACAGGTGGGTCAGTGGCGCGAACCTGTGTTCTTCAATCGCGTAGATTTCTTCATCGGTGAAGGCGAGCGGCTCGCCGCTATCCACCTTTCCCATCCCCGACAGCGTGCCGAACGTCCCGTCGCGCTGGTGCCGGCCCGCCCGCCCGGCAATCTGCGCCATTTCCGAAGGGGTCAGCCGCCGTTTGCGATGCCCGTCGAACTTGCTGAGCGCGGCAAAGGCCACATGATCGAGATCGAGGTTCAATCCCATGCCAATCGCATCGGTGGCGACGATGTAATCGACCTCGCCCGATTGGAACATCGCCACCTGTTTGTTGCGGGTTTCGGGTGAGAGCGCCCCCATCACCACCGCCGCGCCGCCCCTGAAACGCCGCAACGCTTCGGCCATCGCGTAAACCTGCTCGATCGAAAACGCGACCACGGCGCTGCGTTTGGGCAGGCGCGACAATTTGCATACCCCGGCGTGCGACAGCGTGGAGAAACGCGGACGGGTGGTGATGTCCGCGCGCGGGATCAGCGCCTTGATGATCGGTTGCAGGGTGGACGAACCAAGGATCATCGTTTCCTCGCGCCCGCGTGCGTGCAGCAGCCGGTCGGTGAAAATATGCCCGCGTTCGGGGTCAGCGCCCAATTGCGCTTCGTCGATGGCAACAAAGGCATGCTGCCCCGCCGTGCGCGGCATGGCTTCGGCGGTGCAGAGGAAATAGCGCGCGTCCGGTGGTTCGATCCGTTCCTCGCCGGTGATCAGCGCCACCTGCTTATCGCCCTTGATGCCGCGCACCCGGTCATACACCTCGCGCGCCAGCAGCCGCAGGGGGAAACCCATCATGCCGGACGAATGGCCGCACATCCGCTCAATCGCCAGATGGGTCTTGCCGGTGTTGGTCGGGCCGAGCACCGCGCGCACGCTGTCATCGCGAAAGGCAGCGCCGCGCTGGGCGACGGAATGATCGCTGAGGGGAAAGGTCACAGTGACACGGCTTGTGTCAGGCTTGGCAGGGCGGAGCAAGGGCGCGTGCTGGTCACCATCTGGTCTGGGCGCAACACCTTGTCGCATCTGCGATACGGTTGGTCGCTGGTTAATGCGGGATTTACTTTGTTGTGGCAGGAAAATGCGACAAGGAAGCGGTTGGGATAGAGGTAAGCTTGCCCCGTCAGGGCGCCGCTTTCAGGGCACAGATGTTGGATCATGCGCGCAATCTGAACGATCCGCCCGAGCCGGAGCACGGCCCGGCAGTGGATCTGCGCGCTGTATCCGCATCAGCCGGGCCTGCCCCGATCGATCCTGAAACCGCGCGCGAATTGCTGCCCTATTTCCGCAAGGCCAAGGCGCTGGCCCCGCCCACCCCAACCCAGCAGGCCCGGCGCACAGTGCTGGTGCGGGTCAATGGTGTGTCCGAACGTTACGACGAATGGCGTCTTGCCGCCTCGCGCTGGTTCGACAGTCTCGATCTTGCGCCTGACCTGGCCAAAAACATCGGCAGCCGCCGGTGGTTTCGCGGGCTGGGCACGATGGTCGGCCTTGGCGTGGTGGCGCTGGCCTTGTGGCCCGATCTGACCCCATTGGAAGCGCGGCCCGCGATGCCGCATGGTGACGCAGTGACCAGCGAATTGCGCAGCCAGATGATCCTGCCGCTGGCGCTGGGCGCGGATAGCGGGCGGCGGATGGGGCCGACGCAGGCGGTCATCCCGCTCAAAAGCGCGCCCGAACGCCCGCAGATCCAGATGGTGGTGACATTGGCGCCGGGGGACAGCTTTGCCGCGATGCTGCGCCGTGCCGGGGTTGCGGCGGATGATATTGATCGCGCCTCCGCGCTGGTCGATCAAGCCTTGCCGCTGGGCGAGATTGCGCCGGGCACGCAGATGGACGTTCTGCTGGGCCGCCGCGCCGCGCCGGGGCAGCCGCGCCCGCTGGACAGCCTCGCCTTCCGGGCGCGGTTCGATCTGGAGCTGCAACTGACCCGGCCCGGCGTGGGTGAGATTACCGCCGATGGCATGCCGGTGATGCCCAACGGGCCGCTGGCCTTGAAACGCAACATCATCCGCGTCGATGACACGCCGCTGCGGGTGCGCGGCCCGGTGGGGTCGAGCCTCTATCGTTCGATGCGGCAGGCCGGTGTCCCGGCCAGCGCGGTGCAGGAATATCTGAAAGCGCTCGACGCGCAGATCGACATGGACCGCGAAGTGCGCTCGACCGACGAATTCGACATCATCGTCTCCTATCGCCGCGCTGCGACAGGCGAACGTCAGGCGGGGCAGTTGCTCTATGCCGGGGTCGACCGCGCCGGAAAGCCGCGCACCCAACTGATGCGGTGGGGCAAGGACGGGCGGTTCTTCGAAGCTTCGGGCGTAGGGGAGCAACGTCGTGGCCTCTTGGCGCCAGTGCCGGGCGCGATTTCATCGGGCTTCGGGATGCGCCGCCACCCGATCCTTGGTTATCGCCGGATGCACGAAGGGATGGATTTCAAGGCGCGCCACGGCACCCCGATTGCCGCGGTCAGCGATGGTCGGGTCAGTTCTGCGGGCCGCGCGGGCGGCTGCGGCATCGCGGTGCGGCTGGATCATGGTAGCGGGCTTGCCACGCGCTATTGCCACATGAGCCGGATGGCGGTGAGTTCCGGGCAGCAGGTGCGGCGCGGGCAGGTGATCGGCTATGTCGGATCGACCGGGCTATCGACCGGCCCGCACCTGCATTACGAAATGTATCGCAGCGGGCGGGTGATCAATCCGGCGAGCGTGCAATTCGTCAACCGCGCTGAACTTTCGGGCACCGAACTGATCGATTTCCGCCGCCAGCTGATTCAGATGAAAGATGTCGAGGTCGGCGCGGCGCTGCAGGATCTCGAACCGCTGCCGAGCGAGGTCAAGGAACCGCTGCGCGAGATCGAGAAGGTCGAGATCGCGCGCGGGATGCGCTGAACGACTTGTCGCAACGCCCGGATTGCGCCTAAACCTGCGCGCATGACCGGAAGCTATCCCAACACCCGTTTGCGCCGCACCCGCGCCCACGCATGGAGCCGCGCGCTCCACCGCGAATCGATCCTCACCCCCGCCGATCTGATCTGGCCGCTGTTCGTGACTTCGGGAACAGGGGTGGAGGAACCGGTCGCCAGCCTGCCCGGCATATCGCGCTGGTCGGTCGATGGCATCGTGGCGCGCGCGAAAGAGGCGGCGGCACTCGGCATTCCGGTGGTGGCGCTGTTCCCCAATACGCCGCATGATCTGCGCAGCGATGACGGGGGCGAAGCGCATAATCCCGACAACCTGATGTGCCAGGCGATCCGCGCGATCAAGGACGCCTGCGGGAATGATATCGGCGTGCTGACCGACGTGGCGCTCGATCCCTACACCGCCCACGGGCAGGATGGGCTGGTGGACGATGCGGGCTATGTGGTGAACGATGACACCGTCGCCGCGCTGGTTGATCAGGCGATCAATCAGGCGAGTGCGGGCGCGGACATCATCGCCCCGTCGGACATGATGGACGGCCGCATCCGCGCGATCCGCATGGCGCTGGAAATGAACGGGCATCCCAACGTGCAGATCATGTCCTACGCCGCCAAATATGCCAGCGCGTTTTATGGCCCGTTCCGCGATGCGGTGGGCAGCGGCGGATTGCTCAAAGGCGACAAGAAAACCTACCAGATGGACCCGGCCAATGGCGACGAGGCGCTGCGCGAAGTGGCGCTGGACATTGCCGAGGGCGCGGATTCGGTGATGGTCAAACCCGGCCTCGCCTATCTCGACATCGTGCGCCGAGTGAAGGAGCGCTTCGAGGTGCCGGTTTTCGCCTATCAGGTCAGCGGCGAATACGCGATGATCGAGGCTGCGGCGCGGGCCGGAGCGGGTGATCGCGATGCGCTGGTGCTGGAAACCCTGATCGCGTTCAAACGTGCAGGCGCAAGCGGCATCCTGACCTACCACGCCGCCCATGCCGCCCGCCTGCTGAATGGCTGACATGGCCGGGTTCCGCTGCGAAACCGAACGGCTGATCCTGCGCGACTGGCGCGGAGATGGCGATTGGACGCGCTTCTGGCAGGCGACCAACACCCCGGCGGTGATGCGCTGGCTGGGCGGGGTGGCGGATGATGCGGCGCGGACCGCTGCGCAAGAACGCCTGCTCGGTTATCAGCGCGATCATGGCCACACCTTCTGGGTGGTCGAGCGCAAGCAGGATGGCGCGCTGCTCGGCTTTTGCGGGTTGAAGCGTTCCAATCAGGCGGGCGGGCCGCAGGGGATGATGGAAGTCGGCTGGCGGCTGCGTGAGGATGCCTGGGGGCAAGGCTACGCCAAAGAGGCTGCCGCCGCCGCGCTGGCCCTTGCGTTTGATCGCTTCGCTGCGGATGAGGTGATCGCGCTGACGGTGCAGGGCAATACCGCCAGTTGGGGTCTGATGCTGCGTTTGGGGATGGAACGGCGCGCGGATCTCGATTTTGACAGCGGCGATTTCGATCCCGAAAATCCGGTCATTATTGTCCATTCAATCACCCGCGCGGTCTGGCAAGCGGGATGATGGCTGCGGTGCTGACGACTCCCCGGTTGACGCTGCGCGCAATCGGCGTTGACGACCTCGACCCGCACATGGCGTTGCTCAATACGCCTGCGGTGATGCAGTATCTGGGCGGCGTGCAGCCGCGCGAGGTAATCGCGGCCAAGCACGCGGCATCGCGGGCCAGCTTTGCCGCCGAAGGGTTCGGCTTCATGATGATGGAGGAGCGGGCGACGGGCGACATTATCGGCCATTGCGGGTTGCGCCGCGTCGCCCACCCGCTCGCCCCCAACCCCCACGACTTCGAAATCGGATGGCTGGTGCGTGAAGATCGCTGGCGGCGCGGCTATGCGCTGGAAGCGATGCGCGCGGTGGTCGATTGGGGCTTTGGCGTTATCGGTGCGAAGCAGATCGTCGCCTTGACCTGCGCGGCCAATGTGGGAAGCTGGCGATTGATGGAAAAGCTTGGGATGGATCGGCGCGAAGACCTCGATTTTGCCGATCCGGGTGAGCCTGAACCGATTATCCAGTATGCAATCACGCGAGCGCAATGGGAGGCGCACAGACCATGACTTATCGGCCCCCCGAACGACCGGGCGTCAATATCATCCCGATCCACGGCAAGACCCCGCGCATCCACGCCACCGCCTTTATCGCGCCCGGCTGCACGATCATCGGCGATGTCGAAATCGGCGCGGAATCGTCGATCTGGTATAATTGCGTGCTGCGCGCCGACGTCAGCCGGATCGTGATTGGTGAACGCAGCAATGTGCAGGATGGATCGGTGCTCCACTGCGACCCGCCGCGCCCGGGGGACCCGGACGGATCGCCGCTGATCATCGGTGACGATGTGCTGATCGGCCATATGGCGATGGTGCACGGCTGCACGATCGAGAGCCGCGGTTTCGTCGGCCTTGGCGCGATTGTGATGAACAAGGCGGTGATCGGTGCGGACGCGATGCTGGCAGCGGGCGCGATGCTGACCGAGGGCAAGGTTATGGCCCCGCGTGAGCTGTGGGGCGGCCGTCCGGCGCGCAAGATGCGCGATCTGGATGAGGCGGCGATCATGGGAATGCGGATCGGCACCGCGCATTACGCCGAAAATGCAAAACACCACGCCGAAGCGGTGGCGGCGGCGCTGACGTAAGCGGGGATCATGGCGCGGCCCAAGCCCGATTTCCCGCCCGCCGCTGCGCTGTTGGCGCTGGCCGATGATCGGCGGCGATTGGCGTTGAGGGTTACGCCGGGCGCGCGCAGCGAACAGATTGCGCTGGGCGAGGGCGCGGTGCTGATCAAGGTTCGGGCCAAGGCGCATGATGGTGAGGCCAACGCCGCGGTGCTGGCAATGCTGGCACGCGCGCTCGATCTGCCCGGATCAAAACTGCACCTGCTGCGCGGCGCGACCGGGCGCGACAAGCTGGTGCAGATCGATATCTGACGGCTAGCTCCTGACCCCTAGGGTTCCGGCTGGTTTCATGCATCGGGCTTTGCGCCCGCATCGCGCAGCCGCAGCGCAAGCCCCAGCATCACTCCGACCCCGATGGCAATGGTGAGATCAGCCACCACGGTCAGCACCATGGTCAACACCAGCAACCCGCGTTCGGCCAGCGGCGTCGCCCAATATCCGCGCCACTTGTGCGGCTCGCTCATGTTCCACGCGGTTATCATCAGCAGCGCGGCCAGCGCGGGCATCACCAGATAGCCCGCCAGCGGCGCTGCCACCACCATGATGATCAGGATGATGATCGCATGCAGCACCCCGGTCACCGGGGTCTTGCCCCCGGCGCGCACATTGGTGGCGGTGCGCGCTATCGCTCCGGTAGCAGGCATCCCGCCGAACAGGCCGGAACCCAGATTGGCCCAGCCCTGCGCGGAAACCTCGGCATTGGGGCGGTGCTGGCCGCCGATCATGCGGTCTGCCACTGTCGCTGACAGCAGCGATTCAATCGCCGCGAGGAAGGCGATCACCATTGCGGACGGCAGCAATTCGATCACCCGCGCGGCGCTGATATCGGGCAGGCTGGGGAACGGCAGGCCGCTGGGCAATGCGCCATAGCGCGACCCGATGCTATCGACCGGCCACTGCGCCAGCGCCGCGATTGCCGAAATGGCCGCGATGGCGACGATCAGGCCGGGCAGGCGCGGGAACTTCCACCGCAGCACAATAATCAACCCCAACGCCCCCGCACCGGCGGCCAGCGCATAGGGGTTCAACAGTCCGCGCGCCGCCCACAAGGCCGGGATTTTTTCGAGGAAATCGGCAGGCATCGCAGTCAGGCCAAGGCCGAATAAATCGTTGATCTGGCTGGCGGCGATGATGATCGCGATACCGATGGTGAAGCCGTTGATCACTGCTTCGGGCACATAGGCGATCAGATTACCAATCCGCAGCCAGCCCGCCGCGATCAGGATAATGCCCGCCATCATCGTGGCCAGCACCAACCCATCATACCCATGTTCGGCAATCACCCCGAACACCACGACGATGAACGCGCCGGTCGGCCCGCCAATCTGCACCCGGCTGCCGCCCAGCAGCGAAATCAGCAACCCGCCGATGACGGCGGTAATCAGCCCCTTGGCCGGATCAGCGCCCGATGCGATCGCGATCGCGATGCTGAGCGGCAGCGCGACCATCGCGACAGTCACGCCCGCGATCAGATCGGCGAGGAACAACGAAGGGCTGTATTCCTTCATTGTGGTCAGAATTTTTGGTTGCATGAACGCAGGTGCTACGCCGCGATTGGCGACGACGCAATCCATGAGGTGGGGAAATGGCGCTGCGCCTCAGAAGTCGCGCGGCGCGACTTGTGTGCTGAACACCAGGCTGCGCCATATTCATTGCAATGCCATATGTTTGCGGTAAATCCACCGCACGGCGCGCTGGTTATAGCCGCGCCAATAAGGAACCGCTTTTATGAAGTTCATTCCGCTTGCCGCGCTCGGCCTTGCTGCCGCTGCCCTGACCGCCCCGGCTTTCGCCGCTGAAGATGATGCGGCGACCACTACCACTACCACCACCGCTGCTGCTGCGGCGTTCACGGTCGATATGCCGATCGAAGCGCTGATGGCTGATGAGCGCGCCAAGGCGGCGGTGCTCACGACCTTGCCCGATCTTGATCAGCATCCGGCCTATGAACAGTTCAAGGCGATGAGCCTGACCGCGGTCGCGCCGTTCTCGCAAGGGATGATCACCGAGGAAGTGCTGGCGAAAATCGCCGCTGACCTCGCCGCCATTCAGTAAGGCTACTACCGCCCCACCCCTTCCTTTTCAAAGGAGGGGGTGGGGGTGGTTGCGCGGGTGGGCCTCAGCCCTCTCCCGCTTCAGGCGCGGGCTTTTTCGCGGGGGCCTTTTTCTTCGCAGCGGGCTTTCTGACTGCTTTCACCTTCGGCGGGGCCGGGGTGATTTCAAAGGTCGGCTTGCCGTCCTTGACGCTGACCTGCACCTCGCCGCCGTCGGACAATTTGCCGAACAGCAGTTCTTCGGCGAGCGG
This sequence comes from Alphaproteobacteria bacterium, assembly GCA_018830415.1. Lineage (GTDB taxonomy): Bacteria > Pseudomonadota > Alphaproteobacteria > Sphingomonadales > Sphingomonadaceae > Erythrobacter. The sequence continues at coordinate 9,529 of JAHJSJ010000219.1, forward strand.
TTGCTTGATCTTGTCCTGGATCAACCGGCTCATCGGGCGGGCGCCGTACAGCTTGTCATAGCCCTTGTCGCCCAGCCAGCTGCGCGCATCGCTGTCAAACTGGATGTGGACGTTCTGTTCGGCCAGCTGCAATTCCAGCTCAAGGATGAACTTGTCCACCACCCGCGCCACGGTTGACCGGCCAAGGTAGGCAAACGGCACAATCGCATCGAGCCGGTTGCGGAATTCAGGCGTGAACATCTTGTTCACCGCCTCGGTTCCGGCGTCTTCTTTCGACACGTCGCCAAACCCGATCCCGCTGCGCGCCATGTCGGATGCGCCCGCGTTGGTGGTCATGATCAGCACGACATTGCGGAAATCCACGGTCTTGCCGTGGTGATCGGTCAGGCGGCCATTATCCATCACCTGCAACAGGATGTTGAACAGATCGGGGTGCGCCTTTTCGATTTCGTCGAGCAGCAGCACGCAATGCGGGTTCTGGTCGATCGCATCGGTCAGCAATCCGCCCTGATCATACCCGACATAGCCCGGAGGCGCGCCGATCAGGCGGGAAACGCTATGGCGCTCCATATATTCGGACATGTCGAAGCGTTTCAGCTCGATCCCCATGATGCTGGCAAGCTGGCGCGCAACTTCGGTCTTGCCCACCCCGGTGGGGCC
>JAHJSJ010000220.1 GCA_018830415.1 Alphaproteobacteria bacterium
AATCGGCGGAGCGGGTGACGTTGCCTTTGCCTCAGACGGTGAGGTTGAAGCCAATATAGCAGGTTCCGGCGATGTGACCGTCGCGGGCAGCGCCAAATGCACCGTCAACACCTTCGGATCGGGCACGCTCACCTGCGCATCGAAAAGCACCGCGACCGCCTCTGTCCCGGCCGCAGGAGCAGTTCCGGTTGCCCCGACCGCTCCAACCACCCCGATTGCGCCCAAGCCTGCCGAATAATATTTGCATTACAGCGCGCGGCGGGTGAAAAGTTGCCCCATGCGTGCCGCTCACCTCGTCGTCCTGACGCTCGCCGCCCTTGCCCTGCAAGGGTGCCTCGCCCGTGCAGCGGTGGATGTTGTCACCCTGCCGGTGAAGGCCGCGAGCGCGGGGGTGGATGCGGCGACCACCAGCCAGTCCGAAGCCGACGAGAAACGCGGGCGCGAAATCCGCAAGCGCGAAGAACGGCTGGGCGCGCTTGAACGCGATTACGACAGACAGATGGAACGCTGCGGTGACGGCGATGATGCGGCCTGTGACAAGGCGCAGGCGATCCGCGCCGAGATGAACGCGCTGATGCGGGGTGTGCCCGTCGAACCGGAGCGTTAGTCCGTCGCCGCGCGCCGCAGCCGGTCATTGATTGCGCGGCCCACGCCCATTTCTGGCACCGGCGCGATGGCGATGCGCGGCTGGGGGGCGTTGGCGGCTTCGTGAAGGCAGGCGTAGAGCCGCGCCGCTGCTTCACTGACGTCACCGCCCACTGACAGCGTGCAATCACCCTGCATCGCGCCAAATCCGATCCAGAATTCGTCCGCTTCGGCGTGAGTGGCATTCAAGCGCACCGGCTTGCCCGGCGCATAGTGGCTGGCGAGTTGGCCGGGGGCTTCAATTCGCGCTCCGTTCCCCTCTGAGGCAGCCTGCGCGCATATTTGCAGGGGGCCGGGGCGCAATTCTGCGATGCTGCCATCCGCGCGCACCGCGACAATTGTGGATTCCACCCCCGCCGCACACGCCCCGCCATCGAGCACCAGATCGATCCGTCCATCAAGCGATGCGAGCACATGGGCGGGCGTGGTCGGGCTGATAAACCCGCTGCGATTGGCCGATGGCGCGGCGAGCGGGAAGGCCACCACCTCAAGCAGCGCGCGCATCACCGGGTGGGCGGGAGCGCGCAGGGCGATGGTAGGCAGGCCCGCAGTCACCGCGTGAGCCAGTCCGGCGTCCACACGGCGCGGCACCACCAGCGTCAATGGGCCGGGCCAATGTGCATCAGCCAGCGCCAGCGCGGTGGGTGAGAATTCGCCGTAGTGCTCGGCCTGCTCCATATCCCGCACATGAACGATCAGCGGGTTGAAATCGGGCCTGCCCTTGGCGGCATAGATCTTCGCCACCGCCTCGGCATTGTCGGCCCTTGCGGCGAGGCCATAGACCGTCTCGGTCGGCACCGCGACGAGGCCGCCCGATTCGAGGATCTGCGCCGCGCGGGCGATCCCTGCGGCGTTGGCCAGCACCACTTCCGTAACGTTCTTGCCGCTCATGCCCCGGCGCTATATTCAAACCCTCGCCCTGCCAAGTGCAAGGCCCACTTCCCATGCCAAAGGACGCACCCCGCCGTGACCCCCTATACCCCGCCAACCGCCGACCAATTGCTCGCCATTCGCGTCAATGCCGGGATCGAGGAACTGGCCCAGACCGCCCGCTTCGCCCATGCCGAGGCCGATCTGGTCGAAGCCATCGTCGAAGGCGTGGGGCAGTTCGCCGCCGGGGAATTCGCGCCCTTGAACCGCATTGGCGATCTGGAAGGCGCGCGGCTTGAAAACGGGGCGGTGCGCCTGCCTGACGGGTTCGATGCGGCCTATGATGCCTATGTCGAGCAGGGCTGGAACGCGATTGCCTCCCCCGCCGCGTTCGGCGGACAGGGCCTGCCCTTCACGCTGTCTTGCAACGTGCTCGAAAACCTCGGCGCGGCGAATATGGCGTTCAATCTGCTGCCGATGCTGTCGGTCGGCGCGATCGAGGCGCTGGCGCATCACGGCAGCGCGGATCAGCAGGCGAAATACCTGCCCGATCTGGTCAGCGGGCGCTGGTCAGGCACGATGAACCTGACCGAGCCTGCCGCGGGCAGCGATGTCGGCGCGCTGCGCTCAACCGCCACCCCGATCAACGATGGGCCGCACGCGGGCAAATACCGGATCACGGGCCAAAAGATCTACATCACCTGGGGCGAGCATGATCTGGCGCAGAATATCATCCACCTCGTGCTCGCGCGGCTGCCGGGTGCGCCCGAAGGATCGCGCGGAATCTCGCTGTTCGTGGTGCCCAAATATCATGTGAACGATGACGGGACGCTGGGCGCGCGCAATGATCTGCGCTGCGTCAGCCTTGAACACAAGCTCGGCATCAACGCCTCACCCACCTGCGTCATGGCTTACGGCGATAATGGCGAATGTATCGGTGAACTGGTCGGGCATGAAAACAAGGGGCTGGCGGCGATGTTCACGATGATGAACAACGCCCGCATCAATGTCGGCAATCAGGGCGCGCAAATCGCCGAACGCGCGACCCAGCAGGCGCTGGCCTATGCGCGTGACCGGGTGCAATCGGCGCGCGCAGGATCGCCCGACAAGACCCCGGTGGCGATTATCGAGCATCCCGATGTGCGCCGCATGATCCTGCGGATGAAGGCGCTGACCGAAGGCGTTCGTGCGCTGCTCTATTACTGCGCCGGTCAGGTCGATCGCGGCAATCTGGGCGATGACGCGGCAAGGAACCGCGCCGAGATCATCGTCCCGCTGATCAAGGCGTGGGGCACGGATATCGGGGTGGAAGTGGCGGGCCTTGGCATCCAGATTCACGGCGGGATGGGCTTTGTCGAGGAAACCGGCGCGGCGCAGCACTGGCGCGATGCGCGGATTGCGCCGATTTACGAAGGCACCAACGGGATTCAGGCCGCCGATCTTGTCACCCGCAAACTGGGGCTGGACGGCGGGGAGGCGATGATCGCGCTGTTCGATAGCATCGCGCGCGACACCGCCGGGGAGGCGAGCCTTGCGGCGCTGGCACAGGATTGCGGCGCCATCGCCCGCTGGATGCGTGACGAGGCGAGCCTTGATGATCGGCTCGCAGGCAGTGTCCCGTTTGGCAACATGGCGGCAGTCGCGGTGGCCGGGTGGCAGCTGATGAAGCAGGCGCACGCGGTGGCCGCGGGCGCAGCGCCGTCGCTCGCCGCGACCAAGCCGGTAACGGTGCGGTTCTTCCTCGACCGGATCGTGCCCGAAGCCGCCGGTCTGCGCGCCGGGGCGACCGCCGGGGCAGCGGGACTATACACCCTCCCCGCCGCCGCGCTGGTGGGCTGACATGGATCGGCGCGACCCGCTGGAGCGCATCGCCACCGCGCTCGAACGGCTCGCCCCGCCGCCCACGCCGCCGACCGATTGGCTGAGCGCGCCCGCCTATGTGTGGGAGGGGGAACGCGCGCGGGCCGTGCCGGCGCTCGATGCGCTGCCACTCGACAACCTGCACGGGATCGACGCCCAAAAAGCCGCACTGCGGGAAAATTGCGCCCGGTTAGCGGCTGGCGCAGCGGCGCATGATGCGTTGTTATGGGGCGCGCGCGGGATGGGCAAATCGGCGCTGGTGCGCGCGGCGGTGGCAGATGTGCAGGCGCAAGCGCCGGGCGCGCTGGCGCTGGTGCAGCTTGCCCCCGGCACGCTGCCGAGCTTCCCCACGCTGATCGCGCGGATGGCAGAGCAGCCCCGCGCCTTCGTGCTATTTATCGACGATCTGGGCTTTGGCGCGGATGGGCGCGCGGCAATGCTGGCGCTCAGGAGCCTGCTCGACGGCGGGGTTGCCCCGCGCCCGGCGCATATCCGGCTGGCGGTGACAGCGAACCGCCGCGGGATTGTGGAACGCGCAGACACCAGCGCCGCCATCCATGAACGTGATGAACGCGATGATGCGCTGGCGCTGGCAGACCGGTTCGGGCTGAGCCTCGGCTTTCACCCGGCCGACAAGGACACCTACCTCGCCATTCTTGAAGGCTACACCGCACCGCTCGGCCTCAGTTTCGACGCTGAGGAAGCGCTCGCCTTTGCGATTCAGCGCGGCAACCGTTCAGGCCGCACCGCGCTGCAATTCGCGACCGAGTTGGCGGGGCGCGCGGGGGTGCGCCTCTAATTCGCCTTCTGCCCCGCCTGTTCGCGCAGGTAATCCTCCTCAAACGCGGCGCGCGGGTCGGTCAATTGGCGGGGGGGCAGCTTTTCGCTTTGCAGCGCGGCAATCGCGGGCGCGGGGCTGGCACCGGGCGCACGCACCCGCCAGATGATCCCGGCGGTGTCATCCGATACCAGCAGCGCGCCGTCTCCGCCCCATTCGACCCAGGTGGGCCGCCCGCGGGTGGTGCCGTCATCCTTGAGGAAACCGGTCAACACCGGCACCGGCTTGCCCACCGGATTGCCGCGCGCGTCAAATGCGACATAAACCACGTCATAACCCGAAGGCGGCTTGCGGTTCCACGATCCGTGCCGCGCGATAAACGCCCCGCTGGCGAATTTGTCGCCCATCACGTGGCCTTCGCGGTTGAACACCAGCCCCAGCGCGGCAACATGCGGGCCGAGCGCATATTCGGGATTGCGGGTATATTCGAGCAGGAATCGCGGCATCGGCGCTTCGACCCGGCGATCAATATTGGTTTTGTAATAGATCCACGGCCAGCCATATTGCGCGCCGACCGGAACATTGGTGAGGTAATCGGGCACCAGATCCGATCCCAGCATGTCGCGTTCGTTCACCGTCGTCCACAACTCGCCGGTCCACGGGCTGAAATCGAGCCCGTTGGGATTGCGCAGCCCCACCGCAAACGGGCGCTGGCGTCCGGCGGCCAGATCATATTCCCAGATCATCGCGCGGCCTTCTTCCACCGACATGCCCGCCTCGCCGATATTGCTGGCCGATCCGACCGCGACGTAAAGGCTTTTGCCATCGGGCGAGAGTTCCATGTTGCGCATCCAGTGGTTGCCGCCGCCGGGCAGGTCCATCAGCTTGCGCGGGGAAGCCGCCACCTTGTCGCTGCCCAGCGCATAGGGAAAGGCCATCAAGGCGTTGTGATTGGCGACATAAAGCGTGCCATCCTGCCAGCTCATGCCCGAAGGCGAATCGAGCCCTTCTTCAAGGATCACGGTCTTGGTTTCCGCCGTGCCATTGCCATCGGCATCGCGCAGCAACACGATCTGGTTGGCAGATTCGCCCGCAGCCCCGGCCTTGGTGAACAGAATCCCTTCGATCCAGCCGCGAATCGTGTCCATGATCCCGCCGCCGCTCTTTTCTCTGGCAGGCGCACGGGTCAGCGTGACCAGCACATCGCCATTGGGCAGAGCATAAAGCACGCGCGGGTGATCGAGCCCTTCGGCAAAGCGCACCACCTCCAGCCCCTCGGCAGGAACGGGCAGCTCATCGGCCTGCCAGCCCACCGGCTCGGCAATCTGCACCGTCGGGAAGGACTGCGGATCGCCCTCCTGCAATACCGGATCGGTGCCGGAGACCTCCTCCACCGAAAGATCGGCCGTGTCGCCCCGGCTGAGGAACCACAGCGCGGCGGCAAGCAGCAGGACAAGAACACCAAGGGTGATTGCGATTTTGCGAATAATAGCCATGTGACATCCGATAGAGCCCGGCCGCGCGGGCGGCAACTGGCAACAAGCGAAAAGGCGTGTCCGCAATGTATGATTTCAGGCCCGATGCGGCGCAGGCTCCGGCGGAACGCTACCGCGAATTGATCGGCGCGGCTGACGCATTGACGGCCGACGAGCCTGACGCCATCGCCAATATGGCCAATGTTGCCGCGCTGTTGTGGGAATTTCTG
>JAHJSJ010000221.1 GCA_018830415.1 Alphaproteobacteria bacterium
CATTGCGGGTGCAGCCCCAATACCGCCCGTAAAGCGCATCGCGCCCGACAAAGTTGAGCGCGCCCGCAATCGGCTGCGCACCGTCATAGGCGAGGAGCAGCACAATCCTGTCCTCCATCCGCTCCCCCAGCAGGCTGAAGGCCTCACGCGTCAGGTAAGGCTGGCCCCATTTGCGCGCGCCCGTATCCTGATAAAACACCCAGAACGCATCCCAATGCGATTCGGTGATTTCCGCGCCGGTCAGGTGCCGGATGCTCAGCCCTTCGCAGGCGGCGCTGCGTTCCTTGCGCAAATCCTTGCGCTTGCGTGATGACAGCGCGCCGAGGAAATCGTCGAAACTAGCGTAGCCGCGATTGAACCAGTGGAACTGAATGTCTGATCGCGGCATCCACCCGCCAGCCTCGAACAGCGGCAATTGATCGGGCGCGATGAAGGTCGCGTGGGCCGATGACATCCCGTTCTGCGCGCACACCATTTCGGCAGCCTTGAGCAAGTGCGGGGCCAGCGCCGGATCGCTCAGCAACAGCCGCGGCCCGGTTGCAGGCGTGAACGGCGCGGCGATTTGCAGCTTGGGGTAATAACGCACGCCCGCACGGTGCCAGGCATCGGCCCAGGCGTGATCGAACACATATTCGCCCTGCGAATGCCCCTTGGCATAAGATGGCATCGCGGCGATCAACCGGCCCGCATCATCGGTGATCGCAATTGGCGCAGGTTCCCACCCGGTGCCGGGGCCGACCGAGCCGGAGTCCTCCATTGCGGTCAGAAATTCGTGGGATATGAAGGGGTTGTAATCGCCGCCCAGCGCGTTCCACTGATCGCGGTCAAAACTGCTGACCGAAGGTGCAAGGCGGACGGTCAGTTCAGGCGCGCTCACACCAGCCCTGCCCCCTCGGCAATCAGCGCATCGGCATGGATCAGCGCCCGCGCCCGCGTTTCGGGCGAATTGACCGTCCAGGTCAGCACCGGCATTCCCTTGGCGCGCAAACCGGCCACCCAGCGGCTGGGTAACGCGGCGATGTGGTAAGCAAGGAAATCGGGCTTGGCGATCCACAACGCCAGCCGCCGCTGCCAGCTCGTCTGCGTGTGGCCATGTTCATCTTCGCGCATCACAAGACCGCAGGGCGTTGCGGGCGAATTGCTGCGAAACCACCGGGCAACCCGCGGATCGAAGCTCATCACGGCATGATCGCCCGTATAGTCTGCCAGCAAGCGGGCAACATAAAGGCACGTGAATTCGACGTCATACCCGCGCCGTGACTTGATCTCGATCAGCAGCGGCGCGCGGCCGGCCACCACTTCGAGGAATTTTGCCAGACGCAGCGGGTGCTGGTCAGTGCCAAGCAGACCGAGCGTTTCAAGCTCGTCCGCCGTTCGGCCCTCGGTCGGGCCCGGTGTGCCGGTCAGCCGGTCAAGCTCCCAGTCGTGAAACACCATCGGATGATTATCACTGCTGCGCTGGATATCACATTCGATCCCCATACCCGCCGCAATCGCGCCCTCTGCCGCCGCGCGCGAGTTTTCGGGCACGCCCTGACCGTGCAGCCCGCGATGGGCATATTCCCAGCGGGTCAGCCAATCAGGGGCACGGCGTTCGCTCATGCTTTCAGCGCGACAATCGCATCCACCTCCACCGCCGCGCCGCGCGGCAGGGCGGGGACGCCAACAGCGGCGCGCGCGTGCTTTCCTGCATCGCCAAACACCTGCTCCATCAGATCGGACGCGCCATTGGCGACTTCGGGCTGGTCGGTGAAATCGCCGGTGCAGTTGATGAAGGCGCCGAGCTTCACGATCCGCTCCACACGGTCGAGCAAGCCAGCCGCGCCCAATTGCGCAATGATCATCAGTGCGCAGGCGCGCGCGGCGGCCTGTCCATCTTCCACGCTGACATCCTCGCCCAGGCGGCCCTTCATCAAAACGCCATCGACAAACGGCAACTGGCCCGAAACATGGGCAAAACCGCCATGCACCACCACCGGGACATAGCTGGCGACCGGCGCTGCGGCCTTGGGCAGGGTAATGCCGAGTTCGGCCAGTTTTGCGGTAATGGTCATATCAATCCTCCAATCGTTCAAGCAGCCAGGGCAAGGCTTCGTCCCAGCGATCAATCCGGGCTTCTGCATGGCCTGCCTTGTGCGCGCAATCAATCGCGTGGGCGATCATCGGTTCGCCGCACAGGTGCAGGCGTGTGACCTGCGGCGTAATCTCGGCAACCGAGGCGTGGTGCTGCGCCAGATCATCGATGAAGACGGCGCGGGTGGGCGCGTATTCATCCATGATCGCTTTGAGCGCCGGGCCTTTCGGCCCCTGATTGGTGAACACGCGGGCGTTGATGCCGACAGCGGCAAGCTGCGCGGCGCGGGCATCGCGGTGGCCATCCACCAAATTGGTCAGAATCACCACATCGGCACGCTCTGCCAGCGTGTTGATCCCTTCGACCGCGCCTGCAATCGGCAGCTGGCTGTCCATCTCATTATCGAAGAATTCGCGCAGCATCCGCCAGATATCCGCCGATTCGAGCAACGCGCCGCTATCCTGCCAGCGCAGCGCCTCGGCGAAATTGTGGCCTTCAAGCTGAAAGCTCACCCCCTGGCTCGCCTCCAGCCAATCCTTGAACGGGGCGACCATGTGCAGCAGCACCTCGTCGCAATCGGAGATAATCAGCGGGCGGGTCATGAAAGCAAAAGATCCTTGGCGGCGACCAGTTCCTCTGGCGTAACAGCCAGTGCCTCTGCGGCACGGATCAGATCGGGTTCGTGATTGGTGAGAAACTCCAGCGCCGAGGCGAGGATGGCAGGATCGCCCAGCCCGGCCCTGAGTGTATCGGGATCAAGCCCGGTGATATCAAGGTAACGCAGCGCGCGATCCTCGCTTTCCAGCACCCAGCCGAGCGCGGCCAGCGCCAGCGTCTGCGGGTTAATCGGTTCCGGGGGGCTGCGAAGCGGGATTGTCCTGTCCTTTATGCAAGGTTAGTCGTAAGCCAGACGAATGCGGGGCGAGCAGTGACAAAGCGGATCATGGTTGTCGAGGATAATGACCTCAACCGGAAATTGTTCTGCGATGTGCTGCGCGCCAACGGGTTCGAGGTTGAGCCGGTAGCCGATGGCAATCTGGTGCTGGAAACCGCGCGCGCGACTGCGCCCGACCTCATCATCATGGACATTCAATTGGGCGGGGTGTCGGGTGTCGACCTGATCGAAGCGGCCAAGGCAGACCGGGTGTTGTGCACAATCCCGGTGCTGGC
>JAHJSJ010000222.1 GCA_018830415.1 Alphaproteobacteria bacterium
GCGGTCTTCTTGCCGTCGATCAACCCGTCTTCGGCCATATCCTTGAGCAGGGCTTTCAGCTTGATCTTCTCCTGCCCCTTCAACCCGAACGCCTTGGCAATCTCGCGCTTTCCCGCGGGGATGTCAGAGGACTGGATGAAGTCGAGCACTTGCTTAGCGCTCGGCATTCCTTGGGGCAGTTTGGGGGGCTTGGGCATGAATAAGGCCCTAACCCAAGTGTCACGTCATTGCGAGCCGAAGGCGCAGCAATCCAGAGAGCCTCGCGAAAAGCTCTGGATTGCCGCGGAGCCTGCGGCTCCTCGCAATGACGAAATCTAATCCTTGGCCACCGGCTCGAACGCTCCGCCGGGCACGGCGCTGGAGATGGGGGAGCAGTACGATCCCTCGGGCGTCCACGCACAGGACGCCACACCGAACAGCCAGTCATCTCCGCGCACCGCCTTAACTATGCTGAATTCGCGCCCAGCCTCGGCTGCTTCGGCATTGGCGCTGATCGGCCCGTCGATATAGAAGATGCCAATGTCCCCACCCCATGATGGCTGGTCGGTCCGGCGGGTGGCGATGTGATAGAGCGAAGCACCCGGCACCGCCTGCCACTTCAACTCGGTATCCACCCGCACCGCCGCATCCATCGTTACCTTGGGCGGCATCGGCGCGCGGGCGAGCGCGTCGAGCGCCCGCACATTCAGCCGCGTCACCCCCGCAAGATAGGCAAAGTCCATCTCGTCAATAGTGTCACCGTAAAACACGCCGTCCTCGGTGCGCAGATCCTGATGCTGGTGATCAAAATCCTCGACCCCCACGGTGAAGCGGATCGCGGGATAGCCTTTCTGCAGGAACGGCACCTGATCCCCGCCGCGCCCCATGCGGTCAGTGCGCCAGATCTGGCGGACTTGCAGACCATCGGATCGCTTGGCGGCAAGATCAGCCACCCAGCGCGAAAGGTTGCGGCCCGGCGAATCGTTCTCGCCCCCGAACCGCGTTTGTGCTGCGCGCAGGCGTTCGGTCAGGTCGGCGCGCGGCCCTTCGGAAAAGACGCGCACCACTTTGGGCTCGCAATATCCATCCTTGCCGCAGGAATTGCCGACGATGTCGTTGTTGAGCACCGCCTTGACGGTGAAGCCCTGCGCCTCGGCCCAATCGGCCAGGATGCGCCCGCCGTGGAGGCCCTGCTCCTCTCCCGAAAGCAGCGCGTAGATGATGGTAGAGGGGTATTTGCTGCCGGAAAGCACCCGCGCGGCTTCAATCACCAGCGCGGTGCCCGATCCATCGTCGTTGGCACCGGGCGCGTCGCTGGTGAAATCCAGCGGATCGGACACGCGGCTGTCGATGTGGCCCTGCACGATCACGACTTCGTTGGGCCGCTCGCTGCCGCGCTGAATCGCCACCGCGTTGCGCACAAGTGTTGGCGTGGGGATGCGCGGGGCGGCGGTGATTGTGTCGCCCACAGGAAGCACTTCGAGGCATCCGCCGCATTTCGCGCCGATCCGCCTGAACTCGTCCAGCCCCCAATCCACCGCCGCGCCAATGCCGCGTTCGGGATCGTCTTGTGCCGACAGCGTATGGCGGGTGCCAAAACTGACCAGTTTCTCGACATCGCCGCGCAGGCGATCTTCAGAAACGCTGTCAGCAGGGTGGGTCTGTGCGGCGAGCGGTGCGGCGGCAAGGGCCGCGAGCAAAAGGGCGCGTTTGATCATGCGCCCTGTCTGCTCTCACCGTTGCCCGGACGCAAGCCTAGTAAGCGCGCGCGATCAGGATGCGTTCGGTCGCTGGTGCTCCGGTAAAGATGCAGGTGCCGCTCGCTGCTTCTCCACCGCGCGGGACGTTGCGGATGGTGAGCTTCAGCGTTTTTAGCTTTTCAACCACAGCATCAAGCACCGCGCCGGTGGGCTTGGCCCATTCAACCTCGACCCAGCCGGGATATTTCCCGCTGTTTTCGAAGTGGCTGACCACTGCCGCCCAATCGGCAACATCGCGCCGAATATTGGCGTCGCGGCGGGTGCGGGCTTCTTCGTAAAGCGCACTTTGAATCGTTTCGAGCAGCGCGCCTGCCCTGCCCACAAATTCTGCATGCGCTGGATAGGTGAAGGCAGGCTTGCCATTCTCCGCATTCCACAACTGATCGCGGCGCAGCACCGCCAGCTTGCCCTCGGCCATGTCGCGCGGGCCGACCTCGATGATCACCGGCGCGCCTTTGCGCACCCAGTCCCAACGCTTGGCGGCGGCCTTGCCCGGTTTCTTGTCGAGTATCACCCGCACCCGCTCACCCAGCGCGGATTGTCCCGCCAGCGCGGCGCGCACGCCTTCGCAATAGGCGAGCAGTTCGGCATCCTCGGGCGCTTCGCGCAGCATCGGGATAATCACAATCTGTTGCGGCGCAATCGCAGGCGGCACGCGCAAGCCGTCATCATCGCCGTGGGTCATGATCACACCGCCGATCAGCCGGGTCGAAACGCCCCAGCTGGTGGTGTGGCAGAACTGCTGGGCACCCTCGCGATCCTGAAACTGGATGCCCGCCGCGTGCGCGAAATTGGTGCCGAGATAGTGCGATGTGCCCGCCTGCAGCGCCTTGCCATCCTGCATCATCGCCTCGATCGACCAGGTCTCAACCGCGCCGGGGAAGCGTTCATTTTCGGGTTTTTCGCCGGCAATCACGGGGAGCGCGAGATCATCCTCTGCGCAGGCGCGATACATTTCCA
>JAHJSJ010000223.1 GCA_018830415.1 Alphaproteobacteria bacterium
CCGCTTCGTGCAGACCTATTTCAGCACCTATGCGGGCAAATATTTCACCGGCGACGGGTGCAAGCGCGACGCGGACGGTTATTACTGGATCACGGGCCGCGTCGATGATGTCATCAACGTCTCCGGCCACCGCATGGGCACCGCCGAGGTCGAAAGCGCGCTGGTGCTCCACCCCAAGGTGGCCGAGGCCGCGGTGGTCGGCTATCCGCACGATATCAAGGGACAGGGCATCTATTGCTACGTCACGCTGATGGAAGGCGAAGCGGGCAGCGACGAACTGCTGGCCGAATTGAAGGCGCAGGTGCGCAAGGAAATCGGCCCTGTGGCCACGCCCGATGTGATCCACTTCACCGATGGCCTGCCCAAAACCCGCAGCGGCAAGATCATGCGCCGCATCCTCAGGAAGATCGCCGAGAATGATTTCGGCGCGCTGGGCGATACATCGACGCTGGCCGATCCCTCGCTGGTCGAACGGCTGATCGAAGGGCGGCAGAACCGCTAGGCGAGCGCTATCACCCGCAGCGTCTGCGGGCAGGGGGGTTACTCGGCGGCGGCGCGTTCTCGTCAGTGCCAGCCCACGCAAAAAAGCCGCCGGAGCGGGTGCTCCAGCGGCCTTTTGAGCCTGTATTCAAGCGGAACCGATCAGCTTTCGCGCTGACCCGTCAGCGGCATCGCGCCAAACGCACCGGCATTGACCGAACCGGTCAGCTGATCGCCGTCCACGGTTGCTTCGCAATCGAGCGTCATCGGCATCGGCACGACCATGTTCATTTTCCAGGTCAGCGTGTTGCCGGCAATCTTGCCATCAACCACATCCATCGAGCCCAGGCTGCCAACCAGCGAGCCGGTGAAGCTGTCGCCGTCACCCGGAACGACAGTAAACGTGCCCGACTGGTCGCCCATCGGGCTTTTCACGACGGATTTATAGGTACCTGCAACCGACATAATCAAACTCCCTGATTGGCCCGGAGCCGTGGGGCGATCCGGGCGTTGAAACATCCGTGGCAGGACGTTCCCCGCCACGCAAACTTGTGCCGGTTTGTTTACACTTATGTCAGCGCGCTTCAACCGGATTTGGGCCGAAGCGCGCTGACCATGGCTTATTCGCCTTCCAGTTCACGCTGTTCGATCGGCAGGCCGAGAGGTTCAAGCTGGCTGCGCACCTTTTCGGCATCGCCAACCACCACCCACACGAACTTGCCGGTATCAATGCTGGCGCGGGCGACGGCATCGAGGCTGTCCGCCGTCTGCGCGCGGTAGATGCTGGCGAGTGTTTCCGAAAAATCATCCGGCCGTCCGTAAAGCGCGTTGTTCTGCATTTCGCGCAGCACCGCCGGAGAGGTTTCGAACAGGCCCGGCAGCCTGCCAACCGCCGATGCAATGGTGCGATCCAGCTCTTCGGCGGTGACGCCCTTCTGGGTCAGGAACTCTTCTGTTTCGCGCAGCATTTCCGCCAGCGAATCCCCGGTGCGATCAGCCTGCACGCCGCCCGAAATGGCATAGATCACCGCATTTTCACGCGGTTGAGCGCCGCCACGCACGCCGTAACTCCAGCCCTTGGTCTCGCGCAGGTTCATGTTGAGGCGGGCGAGGAAATCGCCGCCCAGCGCGTTATTGGCGCTGTTGAAGGCAACGAAGGCCGGATCGCCTGCATCCAGCGGGGTGACTTGGCCGCCGTAGATGAAGCTCTGCGGTGAATTGGGGCGGTTGATCAGGATGATGCGCCCCCCTTCGCTGACCTGCTCGGCCGCGATCTGCTTGGTGCCCTTGGACGCAGCCGGAGCAGCCCAGTCGCCAAACGCGCGGTTCAGTTCGGTTACGATGTCGGCCAGCGGGCGGTCGGAGATGACGAAGACTTCGCCATTATCCGGGCGGATCCAGCTTTCCTTGAACGCGATCAGATCTTCGCGGGTGATCGCGCTGACGCTTTCGACCGTGCTAACCCCGCCATAGGGCGTGTCCGCACCGAACAGTTCGGGCGTCAGCGTGCGCACTGCGACTCCTTGCGGTGACTTCATCGCCTGACGGATGCCGGTGACGGTCTGGGTGCGCACGCGCTCCAGATCGGCCGGGTTGAACGCCGGTTCGCGCATGATCTGGCGCATCAGATCAAGACTGGGGGCAAGGTTGGCGGTCAGCGCCGACAGCGTGAAGGTTGACCGGTCATCACCGCCGCCGACCGAGATATTCGCGCCCAGCCGTTCGCTGGCCTCGGCAATGCCTTGCCCGGTCAGCTTCGCCGTGCCTTCGTCGAACAACTCCATGGCGAGGTTTTCAAGCCCGCGCTTGCCCGCCGGATCGGCGGCGCTGCCTGCGTTGAAACTTATCGCCACATAGGTCGCGGGCACCGCGGTGCGCTGGGCGTAAGTGACCTTCATGCCATTGGCGAGGGTTGCGCGTTCGAGATCGGGGAAATCAAGCTCTGCCACGGTATCGATCGCGGGCTTGGGGCGTTCGACGGTGACGGTCAGCGTTTCGGCTGCGCGGTCACGCTCGCTGGCGTTGTCCGCAGCGGCGACCGAGGCGGCTTCCTGATACTCAGCATCGCGCTCACCCGGTTCGAGCACCAGCGTGAAGGCGGGCCTGGTCATCCACCGCGCCATCGCGTCCTTGACCTCGGCTGGAGTCACCGTGGCGAGGCGTTCAAGCTCGGTCGCGTAGAACGAAGCATCGCCCGCTAGCACTTCGCCATTGGCCAGCGTCACTGCCTTGCCGCTGAACCCGCCGACCTGTTCCAGCCCGCGAATGGTGCGGGCCAGACTGCTGGTCGCAGCGCGGCGCACTTCGTCTTCGGTTGGGCCTTCATCGATGAATTGGGCGACCAGTTCATTGAGCCGCGCTTCGAGCGTCGCAACATTCACCCCTGGCCTGACGGTCGCGCTCACCGACAAGAGGCCGACCCGCTGGAAATTGCTGCTGCCCGCTGACACGCCGACTGCCAATTGTTCATCGCGCACCAGCACTTCATCCAACCGGCTCGAAGCCAGCCCACCCAAAATTGCCGCGCCGACATTGAGCGCGGTCTGATCGGCATCGGCGATGCCCGGCCCCGGCCAATAACGGGTGATGCGGGTGGCCGCGACCTGATCTTTCATCACTGTGCGCACGTCTTGCGCCAAGGTTGGCACGTCCGCAGCCTTAGGCGTGTTGACCGGCCCGCGCGCAATCGGGCCGAAATATTTTTCGGCCAGCACCTTTGCCTCAGCCGCCGAGACATCGCCCGCCATCACCAGCGTGGCGTTGTTGGGGCCGTATTTGTCGGTGAACCACTTGCGCACATCGTCCATCGATGCCGCGTCGAGATCGGCCATCGATCCGATTATCGAATGGTGATAGGGGTGACCTTCAGGGAACAGGGTCTTCAGCAGTTCATAGAACACCAGCCCGCCCGGCTGGTTATCGCCCTGGCGCTTTTCGTTCTGCACTACCCCGCGCTGGTTATCGAGTTTTTCCTGCGTCACCGCGCCGAGAAGATAACCCATCCGGTCGCTTTCCAGCCACAACGCGCGCTCCAATGCCGGACGAGGCACGGTCTGGAAATAATTGGTGCGGTCGAAATTGGTGGTGCCGTTGTAATCGGTCGCGCCCATTTCCGCGAGGTATTGGAAATAATCCTGCGGCGCATTTTCCGAACCGTTGAACATCAGGTGTTCGAACAGGTGGGCAAAGCCGGTCTGGCCCTTGGGTTCATCCTTCGATCCGACATTATACCACACCGCAACGCCGACCACCGGGGCCTTGCGATCTTCGTGCACGATCACGGTCAACCCGTTGTCGAGCACGAACCGCTGATAGGGAATCTGAACCTGCGCAACCAGCGCGGGCAGATCGGCGGTCGCCTGCGGGGCGGCGCTGATGGCGGCGTGGTTATCGGCAAGCGCCGGGGTCAGCGGCGCGGCGAGCGCGAGGGCAAGCGCCGAAAGGCTGGCGGCAGCAAAACGGTTGGTCATTATTGGGGACTCCGGTGGTGTGGCTCGATCGAAAGTATCAGTCAGCGGATGTTGGTGGCGGAATTGGTCACCATGCGCCGCGTTCTGGCATTTGCCAGCACATCATCGCGCCAAAACCACACCGGCTTCAGCTTTTGATCGACGAACAGCCTCATCTGGTCGGTGTAATGCGGGCTTTGGGGGCGGGTGGTGGCTGCGCCAAACGGTTGAACCGAGCGGGAAAAGACCCGCTGACCCGGTTGCCATTCAATCCACATGATAAAACTGTCACCATGTTTGAGACTGAGGCGCCCGTCATCATCCACATCCCATGTGGTCGAGGCGCGCAAGGTGTCCGATCCGCCATCCAAGGGCAGATCAAGATCGCCCTGCCGCAGCCGCAGCAGATCGGCCATCGGCGGATCGAGCCGTCCGAAATGGGTGGTGAGATGATCGGCCGCCGCTTGCAGCTTCTCTTTGACGTCGGGAAATGGCTTGTTGGAATAATCCGCCGACATGAAATCACGGATCACCAGCAGCGCAATCGCATCGGCACGGCCATTATTGTCAGCGGTAAAATCCCAGCTCAGCAGCAGATCGCGCGCTTCGTCCAACTGCCCCTCAGCCTCGATCGCCGCCAGCGCATCGAACAGCCGCGCAACATAGCCTTCGCGTTCGTAAGCGGTATCATATTTGATCCGCTCCAGCGCCGCCCGGTCAAGCACACTGGCTTCGCTCAGCAGTTTGTAAGCGCGCCACGAACGGTTGGTCTGCTTGCGCTCGATCCCCAGCACTGGCGAAAAATCATCGGGCGCAAGATCATCGCCCGCGCCCGCTGCGGTGAAGGGTTCGTTGTTCGAATTGTAGAGCCACCCGCTCGCCGGGTTCACCAGCTTGGGCAGCGCGGCGTAATCGACCGTGCCGTTCCAGATCAGGTCTGACCGATCACCGGGTAGCACGCTGCGCCAATCGGCCCTCACATCTGCGGGCCGGTCGGGGATGGCGGCGTTATAGACATAGGCGATGGTGCCGGTCTTGTC
>JAHJSJ010000224.1 GCA_018830415.1 Alphaproteobacteria bacterium
CTCGCTCGAAGTCAGTCGGCTGGTGGTGGAAGACACCGCGCTGGTTTTGAAACTGGCGCACAGCCACGCCGCGCTGTGCGGCCAGTCAACTGAAAAGGATATAAAGCTGCTCGCCGGGCGGTTGGGGCTTGGCTGGCGGGTTGACATCGTGCCCGACGCAGAGCTGCTATAAGCCCGTGCGACGCCTGAGAATTTTCAGCGCGTGATGCGTCAGCATCTTAGCGCTCTAATCGTCCGGTTCATCCGCTCGGTCTGACCGTTGCGCCAGGGATGCTTGATCTTAGTTTCTATGCACCGCATATCGACCATGAGGGTCGTGCAGGTGGCTTCGGGCCAACACCATAGGGAAGCAGCCAATGACGTATGTCCTGAGCGCCTTCTTCGGTTCTTTGTCGCCAGCCACTTTCGGGCAGTCGGCTGTTTGCGCGGCGCTGCGACAGCGATGCAGTGACGGGCGTGCCAGACGCGGGATTGTGGCCTGCAAGGCGTAGAGCCAGCCATCCAGCGCCCGACGCGGCTTGCAAACGGGGCGAGGGGGTCTATCCTCGCAAAACATTCGCAGGGGAGGCGGTGCCATGACAATCCACCAGGTTTCATTTCCGGTTACAGCTGCGCTGCTGATAGGCCTGACCGCCTGCAGCCCGGCCAAACAGACCATCGACCCCGCGGGCGAAACCTTTGCCGCCGTTGCACCTGATGAGGTGATCACGCTTACCGGAACCGAACCGTTCTGGGGTGTCCAGATTACTGGGCAGCAAGCCAATTATGCCAACCCCGATCATCCCGAAGGCTATGACTTTGCGGTTGAGCGGTTCGCCGGAAACAACGGGCTGGGTTTTTCGGGCACGATGGAAGGGGCCGCGGTCACCATCACGCTTACGCCCGGTGCGTGCAGTGACGGGATGAGCGACCGCACCTACCCCTATGTCGCCACTATCGCCTTGGGTGACGAAACCCTGCGCGGGTGCGGCTATACTGACCGGCAGCCATTTACGGGCGATGCCGCGCCGTAAACGGCAGGGTTGATACGCCCTGACCCTAGAACAGCCCCGGAATCTCGAACTGCGCGGCATTGGGCCGTTGGGGCTGCAGCATCTGGCGCTCTGGCAGATCGAGTCCGGCGCGCGCGCGCTGGGTTTGATTCACGCCGCCCGCAATTGCGATTTGCCCGCCAGTAATCGGCGCTGCGCATGAGCGCCCGGCCAGAAAATCGAGTGCGGTCGCAATTGAGGCTTCCTGCGGATCACCAAGCGCGCGCGAGATGTCATCGCCCGCGCTGCAAGTATTCGGCATTACGCTAGCCAGACCCGAAAAATATTCGCCCTGGTCATTGGCGTTGACCGTTTGGAAGGTGACCGCGCGCACCCGCAGATCACATGCGGCAAGATCAAACCCGAACTGACCGACCGGCTTACCAAACGAATTGGCACCGATCAGCGCGATGTTATCGTTCAGATAGGGGATCATGCTGTTGGTGACCAACTCGCTTGCCGATGCGGTCGCGCCGGTGGCGATGAAGGCAACACGGGTGGGGGCAATCGCGTTGACTTCGCTGCGAAACAATCGTGTTTCGTTCTCGGCTGCCTTGGATGGGCGCAAGATGGTGCGGCTCCACACCTGTCCGATGCGTCCTTCACCCATCAGATCGCCCATCGTATCGGCCACACTCACCAGCCCGCCGCCATTATAGCGCAGGTCAATGATCAATTCGGTCACGCCTTGCGCGGCGAACTGGCCATAGGCCTGGCGCAACTGTTCTGCGGCGTCAGCAACAATGAAGGTGCGCAGGTTGAGATAGCCCACCTGTTTGCCGCCATCATTGAGGATCAGCGTGCCAAAGCGGTCCGATACCGGATCGAGCGAAAAATCGGTCTTGGTGATGCTGCTTTCGATGGTTGCGCCGCCGGGTTGGACAAAGCGCAGCACCCGTGTTGTGCCTGCGGTGGACGGGCCAAGTGCATCGACTACCGCCTGTGCGCCGCCGCTTGCCATTAGGCTGGATACGGTTTGCAGGTTGGCGCTGGTGGTGCCGATCGCGGTAATCTCGCTACCGCGATCCAATCCGGCGGCAAGGCCGTTGGCACCTTCAAAAGCTTCCGCCACGAATACCCGGCGTGCAGCATTATCAAACGCCAGACGGATGCCGAAACCCGCGCTGGAGCCGGAATTGATCAGCGCGTTTTCTTCAGCAATCGAGGTTGCAAAGGTGAACCCGCGATCACGGTTCTGCGCCCGCGCCGGGGCGACCCGCGCATCAAGGTAGGCTTGCAGGCTGTTGACGCTGGCCTGGTTGACCGTGGCCAGCAGATCGGGGAACAGATACCATTCATTGAGCACCTGATCGGCAAAATCCTGCTGGGCGCGCAGCGAACAGGCTGAAGGTGTCGGAGTTGGTGTGGGCGCTGGGGCCGGCCCGCCGCCGGTATTGGGCGGTGGGCTTGACGATCCGCCGCCGCCACAGGCAGCAAGACTGGCGGCGAGAACGAAGCTCAATGCGGTGCGACCGACATGCATGGCGAGTGATAACTCCGGAATCGTACAGGATCAGAGGCGGGCTAAGCCCTGTTTTCTACATCGAAGAGATGCAATGTCACCGAGGCAAGAGCAAGGATCGGCGCATCCAAACTGTGCAATAGGGCTGAAACCGTGACCTTTTTGCCTGCATTTGCTGAGTTTTCCGCAAAAACAGGCGAAAACCGCCTTGCCAAGTCTCGTTTCTCGGTGCTGGCTGGACTAGCACGAGGGGGATGGAACGACAGAATCATGACTAATTTTCCGGCCTGGCTCACGGCGCACGTGCCTGCGTCCGCGCGCCATCCCGGCGTTGCGGTGGCGATGCTGGGATCGGCGCAGACGATGGCGCGCGGCGGATTTGCGCTGACCAGCCCGGCGTTTGGCGCGGGCGAGGAAATGGACGCCAGCTTCACCGCCTGGGAAGAAGACGCCGTCGCCCCGCCGCTGGAATGGAGCGCGCCGCCGCCCGGATCGCACGAATTGGTGCTGATCGTCGAAGATGCTTCGGGCGCTTTGGCCAAGGGGGGCGCTGAACCCGCGTGCCATTGGCTGGTCTGGGGCCTCGCTGCGCAGCGCGGCAAGCTGCTTGAAGGCGAAGTGCCGCCGCGCACTGGCAAGAACGCGTTTGGCAATTCCGAATGGCTGTTGCCCGACCCGCCCGAGGGTGAGACGCGCCACTATCTGTTTCAACTGTTCGCTACCGACCTGCCGCTTGTGCTGATGCCTGGCGCGGGGAGGGCGGAACTGCTCGCATCGCTGCAAGGGACGATTACCGCCTGCGCAGTGCTCCACGCCACCTTTACCGGCGGCGGGGGTGATGATGCGGGCTGGGAAGATGATGAGATTGACTAAACTGCCACTATGATAAGGGAGTAGAATATGGCTGGCTCGACCAACGCACTGCAGAAACCCGTGACACTTTCGGGTGATCTCGAAGCGGTCATCGGCAAGGGTCCGATGACCCGCGCTCAGGTGACATCGAAGGTGTGGGAATACATCAAGGCGAACAGCCTTCAGGACACCAAGGACAAGCGTCAGATCAATCCCGATGCCAAGCTGGGCGCGGTGATTGGCAAGAACCAGATCTCGATGTTCCAGATGACGGCTGCGGTGTCCAAGCACCTCAAGTAAGAGCGTAGGGCGCTATCGCAGCGCCTTGCCACTTGCGCAATATCAGCGGCGCGCGGCCTGTTATGGGCCGCGCGCCGTCGTGTTTTGGCGGTGGTTGGGCCTGTGCGGCGCAGCGGCAATTCCTGCGCAATTGTTCGATCAGCTTAGCCGCGCTATTACCCTTGCCAATGTCCTCGCCCCGATCAGCGGGCATATACCTTCGGGAGCCGCCTCCATGCAAATCTGTGCGCCTTCGTATATCGCTCTGGCCGCTGCGCTGGCGCTGGCCAGCCCGCTTGCTGCGCAGGAGGTTGACCCGGCGGTTGCCACCGCCAATGCCGCGCTGGAGGCTGCGCCAGTGTTCGATGGGCACAATGATGTCCCCCACCAGTTGCGCGAGCGGGCGGCGAACCGGATCAACGAATTTGATTTTGCAGACACCGCTCATACCGGTGAGAACCACCCCCGCGCGAGCATGATGCAGACCGATCTTGCGCGGCTTGCCCAAGGCAAGGTCGGGGCGCAGTTCTGGTCGGTCTATGTCCCCTCCAACCCCGATGAGGCCGAGGCGGTGCAGCAGGTGATCGAGCAGATCGATGTCACCAAACGGCTGATCGCGCGTTACCCCGACGGGCTGCGCTATGCCGAGACCGCCGATCAGGTCGAACGCGCGATGGCCGATGGCAGGGTTGCCTCGTTGCTGGGGATGGAGGGCGGCCATTCGATCGGATCGAGCCTTTCGGTGCTGCGCCAGCTTTATGCGCTGGGCGCGCGCTATATGACCCTCACCCACAACAGCAACACCCCGTGGGCCGATGCGGCGACCGATACGCCGGTGCACGGGGGTCTGAGCGATTTCGGCAAGGATGTGGTGCGCGAGATGAACCGGCTGGGGATGCTGGTCGATCTATCCCATGTCAGCGAGGCGACGATGCTTGATGCGCTGGACGTGGCGCAGGCCCCGGTGATTTTCAGCCATTCGGGCGCGCGCGCGATCAACGGCCATCCGCGCAATGTGCCCGATTCCGTGCTGCGGCGGCTGCTCTATAATGGCGGGATCGTGATGGTGGTGGCGTTGCCCGGCTTCCTCAATGAACAACGCCGCCAGTGGTTTGCCACCCGTTCCGCCGAGGAGGCGCGGTTGAAGGCGCTGTTCCAGGGGCAGCCCGACACCGTGACGGCGACGATGGAGGCATGGGATAAAGCCAACCCCGAACCCGCGACCACGATTGCGCACATGGCCGACCATATCGACCATATCCGCGAGATTGCGGGAGTGGAGTCGATTGGTATCGGTGCCGATTTTGACGGGATGCCATCAGGCCCGGTCGGGTTCGAGGACGTGCGCGGCTATCCGCTGCTGTTCGCTGAACTGGCCCGGCGCGGCTATTCGCAAGTCGAACTGGAAATGATCGCCAGCCGCAATGCGCTGCGGGTGATGCGCGCGGCCGAAGCTTTTGCCGCGAGCGTCGCTGACATGGCTCCGATCGAGACGCTGATTACTCCGCCCGCGAAGACGCAGTAATCAGCCCCACAGCGCCTGAATGATCCACACCGCGCTCATCGCGATCACTGCAAAGGCAAGGCTGAAGCCCAGCACATAGCGAAGGCCGGTATGGGATACCGATCCGCGCGCGGCATCGGTTTCGATGTGGATGGCGTCGTCTTGTTCGGACATGCGACTCTCCCGTTGGTTTCCGTAGGGTAAACCAATTGCGGGATATTTCAATGTAGTTCGCGGCGGCCCCAGATCCTAGTCCCGCAGCAGTTCGTTGATGCCGGTTTTGGAGCGTGTCTGCGCGTCCACCGTCTTGACGATCACGGCGCAGTAAAGGCCGGGGCCGGGCGAGCCATCGGGCAGCGGCTTGCCGGGCATCGAACCGGGGACGACCACGGCATAAGGCGGAACGCTGCCGATATGCACTTCACCCGTGGCGCGGTCGACGATTTTGGTCGAGGCCCCCAGATAGACACCCATCGAAAGCACCGCGCCTTCGCCCACGCGCACGCCCTCGGCCACCTCGGCGCGCGCACCGATGAACGCGCCATCTCCGATGATGACGGGTTCGGCCTGCAAGGGTTCAAGCACGCCGCCGATCCCCGCACCGCCTGAAATATGCACATTCGCGCCGATCTGCGCACATGATCCGACCGTGGCCCAGGTGTCGATCATGGTGTTTTCGCCGATATAGGCACCGATATTGACGAAGCTTGGCATCAGCACTGCGCCTTTGCCGATAAAGCTGCCGCGCCGCACCACTGCGCCGGGCACGACGCGAAAACCCGCTTCGCTAAAACGGTTTTCGCCCCAGCCAGCAAACTTCAGCGGCACCTTGTCGAACGCCGCCTCACCCGCTGCGCCGCCTTCCATCACGCGGTTTTCATTCAGCCGGAAGCTGAGCAGCACGGCCTTTTTCAGCCATTGGTTGACCTTCCAGCCGCCACTTCCGTCAGGCTCTGCGACGCGCGCCTCGCCGCTGTCGAGCAGCGCGAGTGCATCACTGACGGCATGGCGCACATCGCTGCCGGGTGTGACGTCAGCGCGGCTTTCCCACGCGTCTTCGATGGCGGCGATCAGGGTGTCACTCATGGTGTTCTCCGGTGCGAAATCAGCAAGTCGGTGCTGCTAGCCGCACTGTGGGAACACGGCAAGCGTTACGCTGGCATTCCGGCTGCGCGGGCGAATTCGTAAGCGCGCTCGGTCAATGGGCGCACGCGGTCGCTCATCGCCTGCGCATGGGCAGACGACGCGGTGCCATCGATCACGCGCTTCTTGATCCCCTGCATGATCCCGGCGAGCCGGAACAGGTTATAGGCGAAATACCAATCCATCGGCGGAACGGGATAGCCGGTGCGCGCGACGTAGCGTTCGACCGCTTCTTCGACCGTGGGGATGCCCAGTGCCGCCAGATCCAGCCCCAGCAGCCCCGCACGTCCGTCAGCGGGTTGGAACCAGTTGAGCATCAGGTAGCTGAAATCGGCAATCGGATCGCCCAGCGTCGACAGCTCCCAATCGAGCACTGCGATGATGCGGGCTTCCGTCTTGTGAAAAATCACATTGTCGAGCCGGTAATCGCCATGCACCACGGATGAGCCGTGCTGCGGCGGGATGGTTTGCGGCAGCCATTCGATCAGCCGCTCCATTTCGGGCATCAGTTCGGTTTCAGACAGCTTGTATTGCTTGGTCCAGCGGGCGATCTGGCGCGCGCAGTAATCGGTTGGCTTGCCATAACCGCCAAGGCCGATGGCTTCGGGTTGATTAAGGTGCAGATCAGCCATCGTGTCGATCAGCGCGTGATAAAGTTCGCGGCGTTCGGCAGGTTCGATCCCCGGCAGCGCGCCGTTCCACAATGACCGCCCATCGGCCATGCTCATCACGAAGAACTTTGATCCGATCACAGCGGTATCTTCGCACAGGCCATAGGTGCGCGGGACGGGAAAGCCTGTGGGATACAGCCCGGTCATCGCGGTATATTCACGGTCAACCGCGTGAGCCGATGGCAGCAGCTTGCCGAACGGCTGACGGCGCAGCACGTAGGATGCGCCGGGCGTGTCGATCCGGTAGGTCGGGTTCGACTGCCCGCCCTTGAACTTGGTGTAGCTGATCGGCCCCGCGAAGCCTTCGACATTGGCCTCGAACCAGCGGGTCAACGCGGCGAGATCGAGCTGGTCTTTCTCGGTCACCGCGACCGTGCCGACCATTTCCTTGTCGTAATCAATATCCATCAGTCGAACACCACCACGCTGCGCGCCGAATGGCCTGCGCGCATCTTGTCGAAACCTTGGTTGACCTGATCCAGCGGGATGCGTTCGGCAATGATCGTATCGAGATCGAGCAGCCCGCGCAGGTAGAAATCGACGAGGCGCGGCAGATCGATGGGGAAGTGGTTCATTCCCATCAGCGCGCCCATCAGCTTTTTGCCGCCGAGCAGATCCATCGCCGAAAGGCCAACCTTGCAATCCAATGGCATCATGCCGAGAATCACTGCTGTTCCCCCGCGCCGCAACGACGCCACTGCAAGATCGGCTGAGGCTTGTCTGCCCACCGCTTCGATCCCCCAATCGACCCCGCCGCCCGAGATCGCGATGATCTGCTTGGCCGCATCCTCGGCCAGCGCGTCGATGGTATGGGTCGCGCCGAGCACTTCGGCCAGCGCGCGCTTTTCGGGAAGCGGATCGGCGGCGATGATCTTGCCTGCGCCGGCAATCCTTGCGGCATTGATCGCGGCGAGGCCCACGCCCCCACAGCCCACCACCAGCACGGTTTCGCCCGGCGTCACCTTGCAGGCGTTGAAGATGGTTCCCGCCCCGGTGGTCACCGCGCAGCCGAGCACGGCGGCGCGGTCAAACGGCATGTCCTTGTCGATCGCGACGCAGGCATGTTCGTGGATCAGCATCTGTTCGGACAAGGCCGACAGGTTGAGCATTTGCGCCACCGGCGTTCCATCGCCCCGCACCATGCGCGGCGGTTCACCCTTGGCACGGCGGGTGTCGGCGCCCATGCACAGCGCCATGCGGCCCGTTACGCAGAACTCGCAATGCCCGCAAAAGGCGGACAGGCAGCTGACGACATGATCGCCGGGCTTCACCGTCTTCACTTCCGATCCGACCGCGCGCACGATCCCCGCCGCTTCATGCCCCGGTATAGCGGGGAGCGCGTGGGGATAATGCCCATCGATGAAGTGCAGATCGGAATGGCACAGCCCGCAGGCCTTGGTGTCGATCAGCACTTCATGCGGAAGTGGGTCGGCAAAGGTGACGTCGCCGATGGTCAGGCCTTGGCCCGGTTGTTCAAGAATCGCGGCTTTTGCCATTGATCCAAATCTCCGTTCGCCCTGAGCCTGCCTGAGGGCTGTTCTTCTTCATGACCCGTTGCTCGAAGAAAAGCAGTGCTTCGACAGGCTCAGCACAAACGGATTTCCTGACTGGCCTAGCGCGCCACACCCATATCGCCCGAGCTGAAGCTCGCGCCGTCAGTGGTGGCCCGCCCATGATCGCCGCGCAGCGCATTGGCCGTGGGGCCGGGGCGCGGGGCGTGCTTGGCGAACTCCATATGCGCAATCGAACGCGCGTGG
Organism: Alphaproteobacteria bacterium; assembly: GCA_018830415.1. Taxonomy (GTDB): domain Bacteria; phylum Pseudomonadota; class Alphaproteobacteria; order Sphingomonadales; family Sphingomonadaceae; genus Erythrobacter. Next base: position 8,700 of record JAHJSJ010000224.1, read on the forward strand.
ACTTCATCCGGCCCATCGGCCAGCCGCAAGGTGCGTTGGTTGGCGTAGCTGCGCGCAAGACCGTAATCTTCCGAAACGCCGCCGCCGCCATGCGCCTGGATCGCATCGTCGATAATCCGCAGCGCCATGGTGGGGGCCTGCACCTTGATCATCGCGATTTCCTGCTTGGCCGCCTTGTTGCCGACCTTGTCCATCATGTCTGCGGCTTTCAGGCAGAGCAGGCGGGTCATGTCGATATCGATGCGGGCACGTGCGACGCGTTCTTCCCACACCGAATGCTTGTAAACCGGCTTGCCGAAGGCTTCGCGTTCCTGCAGGCGGCGGCACATTTTCTCCAGCGCTTCTTCCGCGACGCCGATGGTGCGCATGCAGTGGTGGATGCGGCCCGGCCCGAGGCGGCCTTGGGCGATTTCAAACCCGCGCCCTTCGCCCAGCAACATATTGGTGACGGGGACGCGCACGTCCTTCATCTCGACTTCCATGTGGCCGTGCGGGGCATCATCGTAACCGAAAACCGGCAGGTGACGCAGGATGTTCACGCCGGGGGTGTCAATTGGCATCAGCACCATCGATTGCTGGGCGTGGCGCTGGGCGGAAAGATCGGTTTTACCCATCACAATCGCGACCTTGCAGCGCGGATCGCCAAGGCCCGAAGACCACCACTTGCGCCCGTTGATGATGTAGTGATCGCCGTCCCGCTCGATCCGGGTTTCGATATTGGTGGCATCGGACGAAGCGGTGAACGGCTCGGTCATCAGGAAGGCCGAACGCACTTCCCCGTTCATCAGCGGACGCAGCCACTGCTCCTTCTGTTCGCGCGTTCCATAGCGGTGGAACACTTCCATATTGCCGGTATCGGGCGCGGAACAGTTGAACACTTCGCTGGCCCAGCCGATGCGGCCCATTTCCTCGGCGCAGAGCGCATATTCGAGGTTGGTGAGGCCCGGCCCTTCAAATTCGAAGCTGTCATCGACATGGTGGTGGCTGTCATTGCGCGGCGGCATGAACAGGTTCCAGATGCCGGCTTCCTTGGCCTTGGCCTTGGTTTCCTCGACGATCGGAAGCACCTTCCAGCGATCGCCTTCGCGGTCTTGCTGGTCATAGACCGCCACGTTGGGGCGCACATGCGCGGCGATGAAATCGCGCACGCGATTGCGCCAATAAAGCTGACGTTCGGTGGGTTCGAAATCCATGGGGATGTTCCTCTCTCGTCCTGAATTGCAATCGACTCTGCGGACAACCGTGGCAGAGCCTCGTGCGCCCGCCAAGCTCTCATTTCTGGGGCGCGGGCAAGATTCCCTCCTGCGCGAATGGCGCATCCGGCGCTGCCGCTACGGCATCGCGATTTTCCCGCATTCGGCGTTCGGCCAGCCGGTTGACCCGCGCTTCGTGATCTTCGCGGCTGATCGGAAAGCGCGCCAGCCACCATGCGGCAATTACCGCCAGCAACAGCATCGCACCGCAGTAATAGATTACCAGATCGGTGATGACCCCCTGAGGCACGGTGCCGGGGGAGGCATCGGTGGCAAGCTGAGACAAGGAGATGATCTGCCCCGACATAAAAATCCCCGCGCCCGTCGCACATTTCTGCACCAGCCAGTTACCCGAATAGAACGACCCTTCCGCGCGGCGGTTGGTGCGTTCCTCAAACGCCTCGACAATTTCGGCAATCATCGAGGTTGCCGATACCAGCGAGATGGTCCCCAGCGAATTGGCAATCAGCACGAAACCGTAAAACAGCCCGGTCGAAGCCGTGCTGCCGGGTTGCGGCCAGAAGCCAAGCAACAGCAACGCGAACGGCGTAATGCCAATCGAGGTGCCGACAATCATCGCAAGGCCTGCGCTTTTCGCTTTGCCAAACCGGCGGTGCAGCGGGCCGATCATCACGAACATCAGCACCACTGATGCAAACAGCACCAGCGGATAGAGGATCAACTGCGCACGAGTGAGCTGCCACACGAACAGGTTGAGATAATTGGTGATCGAAAAGGTCATGCCTTGATGGACATAGGCGGCCAGCCCGCCAACCGCGAAAATCAGAAACGCGCGTTCGGAAAATGCTTCGGTAATCTCGCTGAACGCGCCCTTGATGGTGAACGGGGCGGGCTTGGTTGCGGGCAGGCGAGCCACGAGTTTGTGCTGCCCCAAAGCCGACCCGATCACCGACGCCGCCATCAACACCGCGCCGAATATGCCGAACACGAAATAGCCGTCTTGCTGCAACAGCCCTTCGGCGCCGGGCATGAAGACCGTGTAGGCCAGTACCATCATGCCCAGCCCGCCGATCCACCCGCCCATCGCGCGGTATCGGAACAAGGTGGTGCGTTCATCGTAATCGGCGGTGATTTCCGGCACCAGGCTGATCGACGGCACTTCGCAAGCCGATAACAGCAGGCGCACGGCAATCGCGATCCCCAGCAATCCGGCAAAGCTGGGCGCTTCGCCGCTGGGCGGGCTCCACAACAGCACCCAGCAAAAGGCCAGCGGGATCGGCGCGGCATAGAGCCACGGCAGGCGGCGGCCCCAGCGGGTGTAGGTGCGATCCGACAGGTTGCCAAGGATCGGATCGACCACCGCATCGACCAGCAGCGCAATCAGCAAGGCAACGCTGACCAGCGCTGCATCCATGCCCAGCACCTGATTGTAGAAAATCAGCAGGAAAAATGAAAAACCATTGTCTTTCACGCCGAATGCGACCGCGCCAAAGCCCTGAATCAGCTTCAGGCGCATCGGCAATTTGCCTGTGATTAAACCAGCACCGCCGCTCATAGGCAGCCGCCTGCGCTGGCTTTCAGCCCGCCGAATCCGGCCAAATTCTCTCTCCCGTTTTCAGTTTCGAACCTAGACCGATTGTGCGGGCCGTCAATCATGCAAGCCTGACGCTACGGCATCGCAGTTCGGGCGATCAGTGCTTGCAGGGGCCGTGCGAATGCCGATAACGTAAGCGTCAAGTGGGAGCTTATCGAGAGGAGAATCGGCTCATGGCTGATCTGGAAACATTCCGCAGCGAAACCCGTGCATGGCTGGAGGCGAACTGCCCGGCTGAAATGCGCGAGCCCGTTCGCGATGAAGATGACGCCTATTGGGGCGGACGCCGTGCCAAGTTCAAAAATGACGCGCAAAAAGCATGGTTCGAAGCCTGTCTGGCCAAGGGCTACACCGTGCCTGCATGGCCCCAAGCTTACGGCGGGGCAGGGCTGAACCCGGCCGAAGCCAAGGTGCTGCGCGAAGAAATGAGCCGCATCAACGCCCGCCCGCCCTTGTCGTCATTCGGCATCTGGATGCTCGGCCCCGCACTGCTGCATTTTGGTACTGAAGGGCAGAAGCAGCGCTTCCTCAACGAAATCGCGCGCGGCGAGATTCGCTGGTGTCAGGGCTATTCGGAACCGGGTTCGGGCAGCGACCTTGTCAGCTTGCAGACCTTTGGCGAAGACAAGGGCGATAGCTGGGTGGTCAACGGCCAGAAGATCTGGACATCCTACGCCGATCACGCCGACTGGATCTTCTGCCTCGTGCGCACCGACAAGGCCGACAAATATCAGGGCATCACCTTCATGCTGTTCGACATGGCGAGCGAAGGGGTGAGCACCAAGCCGATCCTGCTGATCAGCGGCAATTCGCCGTTCTGCGAAACCTTTTTCGACAATGTTTCAGTGCCCAAATCCTATGGCGATGATTGCCCGGCCTATGTCGGCCAGATCAATCGCGGGTGGGATGTGGCCAAATATCTGCTCGGCCACGAACGCGAGATGATCTCGGGCGCGGGCGGCGGCGACCGCACGGCGGCGATCGGCGCGGCGATGAAGCGCGCGGCGGCCCGCACCGGCGATGACATTGACCCCGTGCTGCGCGCCGAACTGGCGATGTTCGATGTCGATGCGCTGGCTTATACCGCGATGGGCGAGAAGTTCCTCGATGAAATCAAGGTTGGCAAGGCGCACCCGGCGCAGCCCAACATGATGAAATATGTCGGGACGGAACTGAACAAGCGCCGCCACGAATTGATGATGGCGGCGGGCGGTTCACGCAGCCTTGAATGGGACAGCGAGGAAACCGGCGGCGGCAAGCCTTCGCGCGGCTGGCTGCGCACCAAGGCGAACTCGATCGAGGGTGGCACCAGCGAGGTGATGCTCAATGTGATCGCCAAGCGCATTCTCGATCTGCCGGGCGCGTAATTTGAAAGATTGAACGTCATCACGGCCCCCAAAAACCTTGGCGCCGAGGTGACGGGCACCATAGAGAGGGAAAACCAATGCCCCTGTATCATAACGACGATCAGGCCATGCTGGCCGATACCGCGCGCGGCTTCATGGCCGAAGAAGGCAACATCACCAAGCAACTGCGCCACTGGCGCGACCGCAATTGCAAGGATGGCTTCGGCCACGGCCTCTGGAAGCAGATGGCCGAAATGGGCTTTACCGGGATGCTGGTGGGCGAGGATGATGGCGGCCTGGGCATGGGCCATGTCGAAGCCGGGATCGTGCTTGAGGAAATCGGTCGCAACCTTACCCCGTCGCCGTTTCTGACGTCGTCGGTGCTGGCCGCAACCGCGCTCAATCACGGATCAGCGGACGTGAAGGGCCGCTACCTGCCCGGCCTGATCGCAGGTGACAGCGTGTTCGCGGTGGCGATTGATGAAACCGCCAAACATCGCCCCAGCCGCATCACCACCCGCGCCGAACGGTCGGGCAACGGGTTCCGGCTGTCAGGTTCCAAAAGCTTCGTCGTCTATGGCGGCAGCGCCGACATGATCGTGGTCGCCGCGCGCACTGCTGGAGCGGACGACGACGACGACGGGATTACCCTGTTCGCTGTGCCCAAAGACGCCAGCGGGATGAGCCATGACGCGGTGCGGCTGGTCGATTCGTCGATGGCAACCCACACCAAATTCGACAACGTCGAGCTTGATGGCGATGCGGTGATTGGCGAGGTCGACGGCGGGCGCGAAGTGCTCAATGCGATGCTGCTGGCAGGCCGGGTTGGTGCAGCAGCAGAAGGCGTGGGCGTTGCCAGCGGGGCGATGGACATGACGGTCGATTACCTGAAACAGCGCAAGCAATTCGGGCGGCTGATCGGTGAGTTTCAGGCGCTGCAACACCGCGCCAGCCACCTCTATTCCGAAGTCGAAATCGCCCGCGCGGTGACGATCAAGGCGCAGCAATTGCTCGATGCCGGTGCGGAAAGCGCCGACCTGATGACCAGCGTTGCCAAGGCCAAAGTCGCCAAGGCCGCGCGGCTCGCGGTGCAGGAGGGGGTGCAAATGCACGGCGGCATTGGTATGACCGACGAGTACGATATCGGCCTCTATATGAAGCGCGACCGCGCCTTGGCCGAATTTCTGGGCGATGCCTATTTCCACGCCAATCGCGTGGCCGAACTGAGCGGGTACTGACACATGGACATTCAATCACTTTTCAGCCTCGAAGGGCGCATCGCGCTGGTCACGGGTGGTTCGCGCGGGATCGGCAAGATGTTTGTCGAAGGCCTGCTCGCCGCCGGATGCGCGCGGGTTTACATCTCGGCCCGCAAGGTTGAACAGATGCAGGCCACGATTGACGAATTCGGTGCGGATCGGGTGATCGGCATTCCTGCCGACCTCAGCCAGATGGACGGCATGGTCGCGCTGGCTGATGAATTGCGTCGCCGTGAGACCCGGCTCGATATCCTCATCAACAATGCCGGCGCAGCGTGGGGGCAGCCGTTCCTCGAATTTACCGAGGCCGGCTGGCACCGGACGATGGATCTGAACGTCAAAACCCCGTTCTTCCTCACCCAGAAACTGCACGATCTGCTGGTCGAAGGCGGCAAGGCGGGGCATCCGGCCAAGGTGATCCACGTATCGTCAATTGATGGACAGCGGATCAACCCGTGGGAAACCTATGCCTATCAGGCGTCGAAGGCGGCGGTGATCCAGCTGACCCGGAGGATGGCTGCGCGGCTGATCCACGACAATATCATCGTCACCTCGATCGCGCCGGGCGCATTCCCGTCAGAAATGAACAAGGCTGCCAAGGACGCGCCCGATGCCAGCGCGGCAGGCATCCCGGCCAAGCGGATCGGCACGGCGGAAGATATGGCGGCGGCCGCGATCTACCTGTGCAGCCGCGCAGGCGATTACGTGGTGGGTGACACGCTGACGGTGGATGGCGGCGTGGTCAACGCGCTGCTGCCGAACCACTTCGCCGATCCGGGCGGCAAGGGCTGATCGCCTGACCACCGCAAGCTGGCATCGCGCAATCGGGAAAATTCTCCTGATTGCGGCAGCAGTTACCCAGGCCTAGATTGGCGCGACTCAACATCTGAAGGGCCGCGCCATGATGTTCAATTTTCTGATCACCTCCGCCTGCGCGCTTGCGCTGATTGTGCCTGCCGGTGCCTATGCGCAGGAGGCCGCGCCGGCTTCGCCTGCTGACGAAGAGGAGTTCGCCATTCCGGATGAGGGTGAGGATGCCGCTCCGCCTGCCGAAATCGCGCCGGAAATCGCCGCCGCGCTGGAACAGATGGATGAAGTGATCAAGGCGCTCGATGCCAAGGCGACGCGCACCGGCAATAATTGGCAATTCACGCTGGAAGAACGCATGATGATCGTCGTCACCGATACGGCGGCGGCGCGGATGCGGATCATCACCCCGATCGCGCTGATTGCCGAACTGCCCGAAGGAGCGATGCAGCGGCTGATGCAGGCCAATTTCGATACCGCGCTCGATGCGCGTTATGCAGTGGCGCAGGATCTGGTGTGGGGCGCGTTCATGCATCCCCTCGATACGCTGACCCAGCGCGATTTTGCCTCGGGCATCCTGCAGACCCACAGCATCGGTGCGACCTTCGGCACCAGCTTTTCGAGCGGTGCCATCAGTTATGGCGGCGGCGATAGCGGCGCGATTTTCGAACAGCAATTGGAAGAACTGCTCAAGGAACTGGAGAAGAACCGTACTACCTGATCTGGCGTGCAGGGTGCGACCACGCGCTTTCTGGCCGCAGTTGCGATAGCCTTGATCCCGAGCCGCTCTACAGCATTTACCGGGCGTGACCGATCCTGTAGCGGTAGCCCATTGTGGTGGCAGCCAAGGGGTGAATTCTTGTCGGCAATTGGGCGCGCGATGATCGGGGTCGCCGGCCTGCAAAAGCAGCCGATGGCGCATGGTGGCCTGGTGTTGTAGGGATTGTCGATGCAATCCCTTTTGGCGGACTATGTCACCCCTTTCGGCCCCTATATCGGCCTTGCCCTGCTAATCGGCATTTTTGCGGCCTTCGCTAGTGAGCGCAGGCCGCCGGTCATCATTGCGGTCACAGGCGGACTGCTGATGATGCTATTCGGCTTTCTGCCCCCGCGCGAACTGCTGGGCGTGTTCAGCAATTCGGCGCCGATCACGATTGCCGCGATGTTTGTGCTGTCAGGTGCGTTGCTGCGCACTGGCGCGCTGGAGGAGGTTTCGGGCTGGATCATCCGGCGCACCTTGCGCAAACCCCGGTTGGCGGTGGCGGAGATTGGCGCCGGGACCATCGTGGCTTCTGCGTTCATGAACAACACGCCGGTTGTGGTTGTGATGATCCCGATCGTTCAGCGCCTCGCCCGCGTGCTCGGCCTTGCTGCCACCCGGCTGCTGATCCCGCTGTCCTATATCTCGATCCTTGGTGGGACGCTGACGCTGATCGGCACGTCAACCAATCTGCTGGTCGATGGGGTGGCCCAGCAACAGGGGCTGGCCGCATTCGGGATCTTTGAAATCACCATGGTCGGCCTGTGCGCCGCGGCGGCCGGGCTTGGGGTGCTGACCCTGACAGGAAGGTTTCTGCTGCCCGACCGGGCCGCCCACGCCATTGACGATCAGGGTGAGAGCGATGCGTTTCTGTCGCACCTGGTGCTGGCACCGGAAAGCCTGCTGGTCGGGCGCAGGATCGGTGACATCACCGTTTTTCGCCGCCCTGGCGTGCGTCTTATCGGCGTCCAGCGGGGCAAGGCGATCAATCGGCATGGTTTCGATGATTGGCTGCTTGCGGCGGGGGATCAACTGATCGTGACTGCCAGCCCGACCGAGCTTGCGTCGCTTGCCGAAGCGGATGATTTCAAGGTCGGTCTGATGGGTGTTGGCGGCGGAGTAACAACGGCTGGCCCAAACCGACCCCGAGACCTGCGGTTGGTGGAGGCGGTCATTTCTCCTTCCCACCCCATGATCGGGCGCAGACTGGCCGATATACCGCTGCTGTCCCGGCTCAGGGTTCGCGTGCTTGGCCTTGTCCGGCCCCGCCATGTTGCTGGCCCGGATCTTGCCAATGTGCGCGTGCGGGCAGGCGACCGGTTGCTTATCGCAGCGGGCAGCGATGCCGCCCAGGCGCTGCAGGCGTATGTCGGCCTGACCGATGTCAGCAAGGCGAAAGTCCGCGCGTTTCGGCGGACCAAGGCCCCTATCGCCATTGCCACCTTGGCGGGGGTTGTTTTGCTGGCCGCAACATTCGGATGGCCGATCGAAGCGCTCGCTTTGGCCGGGGTCGGCATCGTCCTGTTGTTCCGCTGCCTTGAACCGGAAGAAGCCTGGGGCGCGATTGACGGTAACACGCTGGTATTGATCTTCGGGATGCTGGCTGTCGGCAAGGGGTTGGAAAATGCCGGGACGGTCGAATTGATCGTGTCCAGTCTTGAACCGGTGCTGACGACGATGACACCGCTGATTCTGTTGATCGCCATCTATGCCGTCACCAGCCTGCTTACCGAAAC
>JAHJSJ010000020.1 GCA_018830415.1 Alphaproteobacteria bacterium
CCCGCCCGTTCGATCCGCACCCGCTGTTTGCCGGGTTCATCGCAGCGGCGCTGGAACAATCGCGTCTGGTCTGATCGGCTATACCACCGCTTTGCAAGGATACGGGCCTGTTGAATGGGCGAATCGCGGTTTCCGGTTGCCTGACCGACGGATCGCATAATCCGAGAAGATTACCCTTGCGTGTTGTTGCCATTCCGCATTAAACGCTTGGCGGGGTTCAGGGTTTGACAGGGACCGCGCTGATAGTGCGGTCGCATGACTTTTGCCGGGTTCAGGCAAAGTCTGTTTGGGGGGTGGTTTTCTCCTGGTGCCTGCCAAATGCTTGGCTGGCTTTGTCCGTCTTCTGCGACCCGGACGGATAGCGCCAGTCAGGGCGACGAAAGTCGCTGGGGGCGGATTGCAAAATCCGCCCCCTTAAAAATCAACCGGAAATCATCTGTGCGATCAGGCGGCGCTGGCGGCCTGATTGTCGTCATCATCGCTGGATGATGGCACCGCAGATAGCTGGCCCACGCCGCCGACCGCGATCTTGCGCGGTTTCATCGCGTCGGGCACTTCGCGCACCAGATCGATGATCAGCAAGCCATCGGCCAGATCGGCGCGTTCCACCCGCACGAAATCGGCCAGTTCGAACCGGCGTTCAAAGCCGCGATTGGCGATTCCGACATGGATCAGTTCCGCCCCGTCCTCGTTCTCTTCGCGTTTCTTGCCCTGCACAACCAACAGGTTTTGCTGCGCAGTGATATCAATATCCTGCGGCCGGAACCCGGCAATGGCGAGCGTGATGCGGTAATTATCTTCGCCCCGGCGCGAAATGTTGAACGGCGGGTAATTATCACCCGCATTCAAGCGCGCCTGGTTTTCCAGCAGGTCGAACACACGGTCAAAACCAACGGTGCTGCGGCGATAGGGGGTAAAATCAAAACGTGACATAGTCTGCAAATCCTCTTGTTCGAGCAATCTGGTTTCCTGCGCGGGCCTGCCTTATGCAGCACCCGCCGTGTCACCTAACGTTCCCCAAGGCTGGCGGAACGCGGCGACAATCTCTATCTGGTTTGCAAACACCCGGTTTCAAGAGGATCGCAATGGCTCAGCCGCAAATCGACATCTACACCAAATTCGCCTGCCCATACTGCGTGCGTGCGAAGCATTTGCTCAAGCAGAAGGGCGCGGCGTTTAACGAATATGACATCACGCTGGGAGGGGCCAAGCGCGCCGAAATGCTGGCGCGCGCGCCCAATGCGCGGACAGTGCCGCAGATATTCATCGGCGATACCCATGTGGGCGGATCGGATGATCTGGCGGCATTGGAACGCGCCGGACGGCTTGACGCACTGCTGGCAGGCTGATGCCGAAAATCGCGGTTCTCCAGATGAGTTCGGGGATCGATCCAGCCGCCAATCTGGCGCTGATCGAAAACGCCGCGCGCAGGGCCGCAGACGAAGGCGCACTGGTGCTGTTCACCCCGGAAATGTCGCTTTTGCTGGATCGCAACCGCGAACGTGCGCGGGGCTGGATCGAATCGGACGGGCCATCGAACGCCTGCGAGCACCTGTCATGCATCGCCGCCAAGCTGCATATTGATATCGCCATTGGTTCGATGCCGGTCATGGCGGACAGCGGCAAATGGGCCAATCGCTCGCATTATTTCTATCCCGACCTCGGCCCGCCGGTCATCTATGACAAGATCCATATGTTCGACGTCGAACTGGCGACCGGCGAGGTGTGGCGCGAAAGCGCGGCCTATGAACAGGGCCGCGCGGTGGTGACGGTTGAAGATACGCCGGTCGGGCGGTTGGGGCTGGCGATCTGTTACGACATGCGCTTTCCTGCCTTGTTTGAGGCGCTGGGCAATCGCCGCTGTGATTGCATCGCGGTGCCCGCCGCCTTCACCGTGCCGACCGGGCAGGCGCATTGGCACGTCTTGCTGCGGGCCCGCGCGATCGAAGCAAGCGCCTTTGTGATCGCCGCCGCGCAGGTTGGCAGCCACGAAGACGGGCGCGCCACCTATGGCCACAGTCTGGTGATCGACCCGTGGGGCGAAGTGCTGCTCGATATGGGCGGAGACGCGCCGGGGCTGGCGTTCTGCGACATTGATCTTGCCCGGATTGCCGATGTGCGCGCGCAGGTGCCCGCGCTTGCCAACCGCCGCGAAATCCCCAAAGCGTAACCGCGATGATCGTTTTTGACCTTTCCTGCCCGGACGGCCACCGGTTTGAAGGCTGGTTCGGCTCGTCTGCCGATTTCGAGGATCAGCGCGCGCGCGGTCTGCTTACCTGCCCGGCTTGCGGATCGGCAGCGGTGGGCAAGGCGCCGATGGCTCCTGCAGTTCCGGCCAAGGGCAATGCCCGGCCTGCCCCGGCGGCGGCGGATGGCCCGCCGCAGCAACTCGCCAATGCGCCGCTCCCGCCGCAGGTGCAAAATGCGCTCGCCGCGCTCGCCAAGGCGCAGGCCGAGGCGCTGAAGAACAGCACATGGGTGGGCGACAAGTTTGCCGACGAAACCCGCAAGATGCATTATGGTGAGCGTGATGAAGCGCCAATCCACGGACAGGCGAGCCTTGCCGAGGCCAAGGCGCTGATTGATGAAGGCGTTCCGGTTGCCCAGCTGCCCTTTCCGGTCGCTCCGCCAGAAAAGTTGAATTGAAAGCTAAGGCGTCCCTGCTATTGGAAGCGGCGGGACCCCGTAGCTCAGCCGGATAGAGCACCAGATTCCTAATCTGGGGGCCGCGCGTTCGAATCGCGCCGGGGTCACCATTCCTTGCCGCGCGCTGCGCGCTGCGCGCTGCGACAGGCGTTGCGATCAAGCCAGAAAACCAGCCTTGCGTGCCATCGCAATCACGCCCTCAGCCAGCTCTGCCGGGCGATCTTCCTGGCTGAAGTGGCCGCAGGTCTTGAGCATCGCATGGGGTTGCCCGGCAGCCCCTTTGATCCGCTCAGCCAGCATCGGCCCGGCTGCGCCCAACACCGTATCATCTTCACCGAACAGCGTCAGGAACGGCTTGTCGAACGCGGCAAGGCCGGCCCACGCCGCCTTGTTTTCAGCAACGCCGGGCTTGTCATCCTCAATCGGAACCAATTGCGGAAAGGCGCGTGCGCCGGCCTTGGATGCTTCATCGGGGAAGGGGGCATCATAGGCAGCGATTTCCTCCGGCGTGCGCGCGGTCGAGGTCGCCTGATCGAGCACTTTGCCGACATCGAAATCGGGCGAATTGAGCACAAATTCGCGCCATGCCAGAAATCCCGGTGATGCCTTGCCACCGCCTGCGGGCAGAAAGGTGTTGCTGGCGACCACAAAGGCAAAACGATCAGGCTGCTCGCCCACCATCCGCAGTCCCAGCAATCCGCCCCAATCCTGACAGAACAATCCCGCGACGCCCGGCACCACCGCATCGCGCCACTGGTTCAACCAAGCGAGGTGGCGGGCATAGGTGTAGAAGGCGACATCATCGGGCTTGTCGCTTTTGCCAAACCCGATCAGGTCGGGCGCGAGGCAGCGGAACCCGGCGTCGACCAGCAGCGGGATCATTTTGCGATAGAGAAAGCTCCAACTCGGTTCGCCGTGGAACAGCAGCACCGGGGGCGCATCCTTCGGCCCTTCGTCAAGGTAGTGCATCCGGCCTGAAAACCCTTCGCCAAGGTCAATGGTCAGCCAGTTTTCGGCAAAGGGGTAATCGGGCAGGGCGGTGAAACGCTCTGGATCGTGCGCGATGATCTGCATGTTGGCTCTACTCCTGTGATACATCACCCCAACACCCATTGCGTATCAGATCGAAACGGGATTACCAGCGCGCGCAGCCATTCCGCGACGGGCGTAATCAGGAGAGCAGACCGATAATGCCGCACGACACCCAAGACCTTGCCGATATCCGCCGCGCGGTAGCCAGCCTGTGCGATGCGTTTCCGGGTGAATATTGGCGCGAGAAAGATGCCGTGCGCGAATATCCGGCGGAATTCGTCGATGCGCTGACCAAGGCCGGTTTTCTCGCCGCGCTGATCCCGGTCGAACACGGCGGCAGCGGGCTGAGTTTGGCGGCCGCTTGCGTCATCATGGAGGAAATCCAGGCGAGCGGGTGCAACGGATCATCCGCCCATGCGCAAATGTACATCATGAACACGCTGCTGCGGTATGGCAGCGAGGCGCAGAAGGCCGAATATCTCCCCCGCATCGCTAGCGGGGAACTGCGACTGCAAGCCTTCGGCGTGTCAGAACCTACCAGCGGCACCGATACGCTCAGCCTGAAAACGCGCGCGGTGATGGACGGCGATCACTACGTCATCAACGGTCAGAAAATCTGGACCAGCCGCGCCGAACATTCTGATCTGATGCTGCTGCTCGCGCGCACCACCCCGCGCGAGGAAGCGGCAAGCAAGACCGAAGGCCTGTCGATCTTCCTCGTCGATATGCAGGCCGCGCTGGCCAACGGCATGGTGGTCAAACCGATCCGCACGATGATGAACCATTCATCCTGCGAGGTGTTTTTTGACGATCTGCGCATCCCCGCTAGCGCGCTTGTGGGCGAGGAGGGGAAGGGGTTCCGTTATATCCTGTCGGGCATGAACGCCGAACGCATCCTGATCGCGGCCGAGTGCATCGGCGATGCCAAGTGGTTCATTGAAAAGGCGACCAATTACGCCAAGGATCGCAGCGTGTTTGCGCGGCCCATCGGTCAGAATCAGGGCGTGCAATTCCCGATTGCGCGTTGCTACGCCCAGATGCGCGCGGCGGAACTGATGGTGCACCATGCGGCGCAGACCTATGATGAGGGCGGCAATCCCGGTGCGGAAGCCAACATGGCCAAACTGCTCGCATCCGAAGCCAGTTGGGCAGCAGCCGACATGTGTGTGCAGACCTTCGGCGGATTCGGTTTTGCCGAGGAATATGACGTCGAGCGCAAGTTCCGCGAAGCGCGGCTTTACACCGTGGCGCCGATTTCGACCAATCTGATCCTGTCCTATCTTGCTGAACATGTGCTCGGCCTGCCGCGCTCTTACTGAAATCGGGCCAATTTGTGTGGATTTGTGCGCATGGCAGCGCAATGTTCTTGCAGCGGAGCGGCAAGTGTGATTCTGTGGGCAAAGCGGCAAGGGGGAACGAGCCAGTAATGCGTAACGTCGGATCCGGCGAAAGACTGAAACAGGCAGCGGCGCTGATCGCGCTGGTGCTGCTGGCGGGCTTTGCTGTGGCTGGCCCGACCGGGCTGCTCGCCTGGAGCGAGAACGTGTCCGCGCTCGATCAACGTGAAGCGCAAATTGCCGACCTCACTGCACAACGTGATGCCATGCGCAACCGGGTGATGCTGCTCGATCCCGAAGCGGCCGATCCTGATCTGGCGAGCGAGTTGGTGCGCGAACAATTGGGCGTAATGCGTGAGGACGAAGTCGTTATCACGCTCGACGACGAGTAGCTTAATCCGCCCCGCAATCCGCTGATTTCGTATGCGCTGGGCACTTCCGCTACGGCTTGGCGTTGCGCCCTGCATATTTCCCCGCCTATAGCGAAGTGATGCGCTTCTCCTCCCCATGAGTGCGCCACAGAGAGGAACCCGATCTTGGCCAAGCAGCCTGCAAAGCCGTCCTCGGCGGCAAAAAAGACCGCCCGCGCGGCGGACGACACCGAATTCATGCTCCATTCGCTGCAAGACGCGTTCGAAGCGAAGAAACGCTACGCGGCGAGCGATGCGGAGATGATGGAATTCTACCGCCAGATGCTGCTGATCCGGCGGTTTGAGGAGAAGGCGGGCCAGCTTTACGGGCTCGGGCTGATCGGCGGGTTCTGCCATCTTTATATCGGGCAGGAAGCAGTCGCCATCGGGCTGCAATCGGCGCTCGATAATGATCGCGACAGCGTGATCACCGGCTACCGCGATCACGGCCATATGCTCGCCTACGGGATCGATCCAAAGGTGATCATGGCGGAACTGACCGGGCGCGAAGCCGGGATTTCCAAGGGCAAGGGCGGCTCGATGCATATGTTCAGCACCGAGCATAAGTTTTACGGCGGGCACGGCATCGTCGGCGCGCAGGTGGCGCTAGGCGGGGGTCTCGCACTGGCGCACCAATACAACGAAGATGGCGGCATCTGCCTTGCCTATTTTGGCGATGGCGCGGCCAATCAGGGCAGGTTTACGAAACCTTCAACATGGCGGCGCTGTGGAAGCTCCCGATCGTGTTCGTGGTCGAGGATAACCAATACGCGATGGGCACCGCGACCAAGCGGTCGTCGGCCGAAACCGCGTTCTACCGGCGCGGCACCGCGTTCCGCATTCCGGGGATGGAAGTGA
>JAHJSJ010000225.1 GCA_018830415.1 Alphaproteobacteria bacterium
ATCGCCGTGCACCCGGAAATCGGGCATGATCACCCGAAACCCCGCCGCCGCCAGCCGCGCATCGTGGCCCCACTTGATCCAGTTCATCTGTGCGGACGAAAACAGCCCGTGCAACAGGATGACAGGGCGACCCTCGCCCGCCGAATGGACGGCGATGCGGGTGCCGTCGAAGGAGGTGAAGTGATCAAGGCTCACGCCGCGCCAACCCCTTTTGCTCCATCCGCCATTTGACCATGTCGATCCGGTCCTGCCCGAAAAACGGTTCGCCTTCAAACACCAGCGTCGGTACGCCCCAATGGCCCGCCGCCTCCAGCGCGGCCTGATTGGCGGCGATTTCACTGTCGAGCGCATCCGGCTCGGCGGCGACTTCAGCCTCAAGCTTTGCCCAGTCCAGCCCTGCGCGCGCGGCTGCATCGGCAAGGTGCGAACCCTCGTGCCAATCCACCGCCCCGCCCCAGATCAACTGCGCGGCCTCATGCGCGAACACCAGCCCCTTGCCCTGCTGCGCGGCGGCCTGCGCAAGCCGGGTGATCCGGCGGATATAGGGCTGGTCGGCGGCAATCTTGCGGGTCGCCATGTCCTGAACAATCGGATCGGGACGCGGCGGGCCGAAGGAAATGCCATGAAACTGCGCCACACGAAACATATCGCGCATGGTGTAGCCCAGCCAGTTGGGGTGATTGCGCTCAAAGAAATCGGGCTGACGCAGCGCCAGCGGATAGACCGGACGCAGCGCGATTTCGAGGTCATATTCCTCGGTCATCGCGCGATACCGCCCGACCGACAGATAGGAATAGGGCGAACGGAAACTGAAATAGAGTTCGGCGTGCAATGTCATGGTCCTTTGCTAGCGGGGTTTGCTGCGGCGTGCCAGCCCTCACGCGTTGCTGACCAACGCGCTTGCTTATAATAAGCACCCTTATTATAAGTCCACGTATGAGTATCGAGACCGGCTACCGCTTCGCCGATAATTCGCGTTTGTTGCGCCGCCTGTTTGACGAGCGTGTGCGCTGTCTCGGGCTCACTTCTGCACAGGCAAGACTGCTGCTGTCACTCGAACGCAATGCCGGAGAAAATCAGGTGTTTCATGCCGAGCGGTTGGAGATCGAGCCCATCACCCTCACCCGCATCGTTGATCGGATGGAGGAGGCCGGCTGGGTTGAACGTCAGAGCGATCCGGCCGATCGGCGCGCGCGCATTCTTCACCTGACCGACAAGAGCCGCAGTATTGTCAATCGCCTGCAGGCAATCGTCGAGGCGCTGTTTGATGAGATGCTGGATGGATTCGATCCGACCGAACGCGCATTGTTTGCCAGCCTGATCGAACGCATCGGCGCAAACCTTGCTGCCGCGCGGCACCCAGAGACAGTCGATGGCTGAAGCGGATCCCGCCACCGCCCCCGACACCGGGAGCGCGACCCCGCTCGCCCCGGCGCGCAAGGTTCGCCCATGGAAGCGCTGGGCGCTGATGTTGATCGTCCCGCTCGCGTTGATTGTCGGGGCGCTGGCCTACTGGCAGAGCCTTGGGGGCAAGGTTTCGACCGACAATGCTTATCTCAAGCAGGATATGGTAGCAGTGAGTGCCGAGGTCGGCGGGCGGATCGTCGCGGTGATGGTGCATGATGGGTCACAGGTGGCGGCGGGTGATCTGCTGTTCCGGATAGACCCTGAGCCGTTCCAGCTCCAACTTGCCGAGGCCAATGCCGCGATTGCTGAAGCGCAAGCCAACGTGATCGCATTAAGCAACGATGCCAGTCTCACCGGCACCGATATCATCGCCGCCCGCAAGGACGTCGCCTTTGCCGAGGCACGGTTTGACCGGGTGCAGGCGCTGCGCGGCAAGGGGTTCAGTACCAAGGCCGATTACGAGGCTGCCGAACAGGCGGTAGAGCAGGCGCGTGCGGCGGTAAGTCAGGCTGTAGCCCGCGAACGCGAGGCCCGTGCGCGCCTCGCCACCGGATCGGCGGTGCCCGGAGTAAACCCGCAGGTCGCGGCCGCACAGGCACGCCGCGCCAATGCTGAACTGGCCCTGCGCCGCACCGAGGTGCGCGCGCCCGCAGCAGGCCGGATCGCGCAGGCAGATCGGTTGCAGATCGGCCAGCAGGCCGTCCCCAACCTTCCGGTACTGACTTTGGTGCGCGAGGATTCGACCTATGTTGAGGCGAATTTCAAGGAAACCGACCTTGCCGGGATGCGGGTGGGCCAACGCGCTGAGATCCGTTTTGATGCCTATCCCGATCTGGTGCTGGAAGGGCGCGTCGCGTCAATCGGCGCAGGCACGGGCTCTGAATTCTCGGTGCTCCCGGCGCAGAACGCGACCGGCAACTGGGTCAAGGTGACCCAGCGCGTGCCGGTGCGAATCGCGCTCGCAGATGCCGGCCAGCGTCAGCTTATCGCTGGGCTTTCGAGCGAGGTCACGGTGTTCACCGCCGAAGACAAGCGCGACTGAAATGGCAAGCCAGGCCGCGCCCGCACGCGCGCTGCACGATGTGCCCGAACTGGAAACACGCAACTATCCGCTGCTGATCATTGGGGTGATGGCCGCATCGCTGCTCCAGATTCTCGACACGACCATCGCCAATGTCGCCCTGCCGCACATGCAAAGCTCGCTCGGTGCGACGGTGGACACTGTGACCTGGGTTCTGACCAGCTATATAATCGCCTCTGCCGTGGCTCTGCCAATCACCGGCTGGCTGGCCGACCGGATTGGCGCGCGGCGACTTTTCATCGGCTCGGTTGCAGGGTTCATCATCGCCTCGATGTTGTGCGGCCTCGCCCAGAACCTTGAGGAGATGGTTGCATTCCGCGCTTTGCAAGGGATTGCGGGGGCCTTCATCGCACCCCTCAGCCAGTCGTTCATGCTCGATGCCACCCGCCCCAGCCGCCATGCGCAGATCATGGCTTTGTGGGGCATGGGGATCATGATTGGCCCGATCCTTGGTCCGGTCCTTGGCGGCTGGTTAACCGAAACCGCCAACTGGCGCTGGGTGTTCTACGTCAACCTGCCAATCGGCATTGCCTCGCTCGTTATCCTGTTCACCTGCCTGCCGCAGCGCCCCCGCCGCGAACGGCGTTTTGATCTCACCGGTTTCGCGC
>JAHJSJ010000226.1 GCA_018830415.1 Alphaproteobacteria bacterium
ATGCGGAAACCGTGTTCCAGACATAGCGGAGCAAGCCACGCCTGCCGTGCGCGCAATGCCGCGCTGTTGGTGCCTTCGGCCATCAGGAACACGCGTTCGGGCGTGAAGCGGTGGCGGCGCTGCAATTCCAGCACCTCGGCGACGTCCTCCGGCGCGGCGATCACGAATTTGAAGAACGCGCGCGGGTCGGTCGCCCAGGCATCCAGCCGTTCGGGGATCAGCGCCAAGCCTGCCGGATTGCCTGAATGGGCGAGCTTGGGGCTGACATTGTACTGATCGACCCGGATATCGAGCCGCGCAGGCGGGGCGACGGTGCCGTTGGTTTCAATCTCGACGCTGATGTCGGGCAAGTGTGCCAGCATCTCCGCCAATCCGCCCGCCTGAAGCAGCGGCTCCCCCCCGGTGATGACGAGTCGGTTTTGGCCCAATGCGGCGATGCGAGTCGCGGTTTCGGCAGGGGTCAGCGTGACCTGATTGGCGCGGCGATCAAAGGCGATGCCATCGCGGTGCGGCCGGTTGTCGCCATCGAAATGCCACGTATAGGCGGTGTCGCACCACACGCACGCAAGGTTGCAGCGCGACAGCCGCACGAAGGCGACCGGCGCCCCGGCGCTCGGCCCTTCGCCTTGCAGCGAGGCGAAAATCTCCGGCCCGCCGGTGTCATCGGTTGCGAGGGTGAGGTTCATGCGATCCTCCCCCATCGGGGGAGGGGGACCATCCGCAGGATGGTGGAGGGGCAGGCTCGCCTGCTCCGAAGGTGCAATGAATGGAACAGCCGCACGCGCCCCTCCACCCCGCCGCGATGCGGCGCGGTTCCCCTCCCCGTTTCGGGGAGGATCACGATCACCCCAACCGCGCCAATGCCGCTGTCAGCCGCGCGACTTCGCCCTGATGGTGGGCAAGATCGGCGCGGGCTTTCTCGACTGCTTCGGGCTTGGCTTTTTCCGCGAAGGCGGGGTTGGAGAGCCGCCCTTCGAGGCTTTTGGCTTCCTTGGTGCTGGCCGCCAGCGCCTTTTCCAGCCGCGCCTTTTCGGCTGCAATGTCGATGATGCCGTCGAGCGGGATCACGAACACATCGCTGCCCGCGATCACCTGCATCGCCGGGCCAGCAGGCGCTTCACCAATGGTGACGGGCGTCAGCCGGGCGAGGCGCTCGATCGCGGCGCTGCTGCGCTCGATCGTGCGCGCCGCCACGTCGGACGGCGCGGCAAGGAACGCCGCCAGCTTGGCCCCCGGCGCGATGCCGAGTTCGTTTTTCGCGCTGCGGGTGTTGGTGGTCAGCTCGATCACCCAGTCGATTGCGTCGGTCGCTTCTTTCGAGACTTCCGCTTCCGGCGCGGGCCATTGCGCAAGGATCAGCTCGTTGTCGCGCGTCCCCAGCTTGTGCCACAGTTCCTCGGTGATGAAGGGCATGAAGGGGTGCAGCATCACGAGGATCTGATCGAGCGCCCATCCGGCGACTTCGCGGGTTTCGGATGCGGGCGACCAATCCTCCCCGGCACGGGGAGGGGGACCGTCCGCCGGACGGTGGAGGGGATTCGCGTCCTGATGCGTCGGTGCTTGGGGCGAGTCCCCTCCGTCAGCGCTGCGCGCTGCCACCTCCCCAAGCTGGGGAGAGCCGAAGACCGGCTTGATGAGTTCCAGATACCAATCGCAAAACTTGCTCCAGGTGAATTGATAGATCGCATTGGCCGCCGCGTCGAAGCGCAGGTCGGCCATCGCGCGCTCGATTTCGGTCACGCAAGCCGCGACTTCGCCGATGATCCACTGGTTGGCGGCGAGGCGGGCTTGCGGGGCCTTCACGCTCGCCGAAGCGCCGATGCCGTTCGACTGGCAGAACCGCGCCGCGTTCCACAGCTTGGTGGCGAAGTTGCGGTATCCTTCGACCCGGCGTTCATCCATCTTGATGTCGCGGCCCTGGCTTTCCATCGCCGCCATGAAGAACCGCAGCGCGTCTGCGCCGTATTGGTCGATCAGGCCGAGCGGATCGACGACATTGCCCTTGGACTTGGACATCTTCGCGCCGTCGGCTGCGCGCACGAGACCGTGGAGATAGAGCGTATCCCACGGCTTTTGCCCCATGTTGTAATAACCCATCATCATCATCCGCGCGTCCCAGAAGAACAGGATGTCAAAGCCGGAGATGAGGAGCGAGTTGGGGTAGTGTTTTTGCAGCAACCCCGTTCGGGCTGAGCTTGTCGAAGCCCCGTCCTTTCCTTCCGAGGAAAAGTGCGGCCCTTCGACAGGCTCAGGGCGAGCGGAGTTTGTATTATCTTCGGGCCAGCCGAGCGTGGCGAAGGGCCACAGGGCGGAGGAGAACCAAGTGTCGAGGACGTCCGGGTCGCGTGCAATCGCTATCTTGTCACCATGCTCGGCATAGTAGCTCTCTGGTGCTAGGTTCCCGTAAATGTTGAAAAGATCTGAAATCTCATCAACCTCAGTGAAGCGAGCATCATCGCCGTAATATGCGAGCAACTGTCGAGTGAGATCTTCCTGATCCGCAGCTACGAAAGCCTTATTGTTCTGGCTATTCGACAGATCCCAACTGAATTTCTGACCGTCGAAGCTGGGCCCATACCAAACAGGAATCCGGTGCCCCCACCACAATTGGCGGCTGACACACCACGGCTGGATATTCTCCATCCAGTTGAAAAAGGTCTTCTCCCACGTCTTGGGGACGATCTGGATTTCGCCCGAGCGCACTGCCTCAAGCGGCTTCTTCGCCAGTTCGCCTGCGCTCACATACCACTGGTCGGTCAGCCACGGTTCGATCACCACGCCGCCGCGGTCGCCGAACGGGGTCTGGATTACGCGGGGTTCGGCATCGTGTTCGATCCGCTCGCCGTCTTTCTCGACCACATGAGGCACAAGGAAACCATCGGCCTTCAAGCGTTCAACCACCGCCTTGCGCGCATCAAACCGGTCCAGCCCGACGAACTCTGCCGGGATCAGCCCATCCGCCACCTGCGCCACCGCCGCATCGGCATCGAGCATGTTGAGCATCTCGCCCGCCGCAATCCCGGCGCGCCGCCCGACCTCGAAGTCGTTGAAATCATGCCCTGGCGTGATCTTCACACAGCCAGACCCCAGCGCCGGATCGGCGTGTTCATCAGCGATGACCGGGATGCGCCGCCCGGTGATCGGCAGCTCCACAAACTTGCCGACAAGGCTGGCATAGCGCGCATCGTCAGGGTGCACGGCGACTGCCATGTCGGCGAGCATGGTTTCAGGCCGGGTGGTGGCGACGATCAGGTGATCGGCCCCTTCATCCGTCCGCGCACCATCAGCCAGCGGATAGCGCAGGCGCCAGAAGCTGCCCTGCACTTCACGGGTTTCGACCTCAAGATCGCTGATCGCGGTCTTCAGCTTGGGGTCCCAGTTCACCAGCCGCTTGTCACGGTAGATCAGCCCGTCGTTGTAAAGGTCAACGAAGGTCTTGATCACCGCCTTGGTGAAATGCGGGTCCATCGTGAACTGTTCGCGGCTCCAGTCCATCGAACAGCCCAGGCGGCGCAATTGGTGGGTGATGGTGCCGCCGCTTTCGGCTTTCCATTCCCACACCTTGGCGATGAAATCCTCGCGGCTGTAATTGGTCCGCTTGTCCTGTTTCGCTTCCAATTGGCGTTCCACCACCATCTGCGTCGCGATCCCGGCGTGATCGGTGCCGACCACCCACAGCGCATCCTTGCCGCGCAGACGTTCATAGCGCACCACCACGTCCTGCAAGGTGTTGTCGAGCGCATGGCCGATATGCAGCGAGCCGGTGACGTTCGGCGGCGGGTTGACGATGGTGAAGGGTTCGGCATCAGGCCGCGCGGGGCGGAAACAGCCGTTGGCCTCCCAGTGGGAATACCAGCGCGCCTCGATATCGGCGGGGTCGAAAGTGGTGGGCAAAGCGGGGGATGGCGTGTCTGGCATGATGGCCTGCGCCATGCCAGCACCGATGCTGCGATGCAATCATCGTGACGTGCGGTTGAACAGCGCGAGAGCCTTGTCCCGCGCCGAAAATCTCCCCATAGCTGCAATCCGATGCAGGACGCCGCGCAATACAGGCTGGAAGAGCCGGAGGAAAACGGGGGCGCTGATCGCACCAGGCTGGTGCTTTCGGGGCAGCTGACGCTGGTCGCCATCGCCCTGCTCGAACGCGAGCTTGCCGGGCTTGGCGGCGCGATTGGCGTGATCGATCTGGCGGGCGTGGACGAAATCGACACCGTTGGCGCATGGATGGTGTGCCGGATGGCGCGCGAACATGGCGCTGATATCACCGGCGCCAGCGCAGCGGCCCAGCGGTTGCTGAACGCCGTGCGCGGAATTGATGCGAGCGGGGATACCGGCCCGCAGCGCCCACCGATCTGGGAACGCGTGCCGATCGGCGTGGGCGAACAGGTTTATGAAAGCCGCTCCGGGATTTACAAGGTGGTCGGGTTCCTCGGGCAGATCCTGATCGGGGTCGCCAGCCTTGTCCGCCACCCGTCGCGCTTCCCGGGCAAGGCGCTGGTTCACCAGATGGAACTGGTCGGCGTTTCCGCATTGCCGATCATCGGGTTGATGAGCTTTCTGATCGGAATCGTGATCGCGCAGCAAGGCTCGGTGCAATTGCAGCAATTCGGGGCCGAGGCGCTGACGGTGAACCTGGTCGGGCGGATCACCCTGCGCGAGTTGGGCGTGCTGATGACCGCGATCATGGTGGCGGGCCGTTCGGGCAGCGCCTTTGCCGCGCAGCTTGGCACGATGAAGCTGACGGAGGAAATTGACGCGATGCGCACCATCGGCATTTCCCCGATCGAAGCGCTGGTGATCCCGCGCATCCTCGCATCCACCTTCATGATGGTGCTGCTGGGGTTCTATGCCTCGGTGGTGGCGATTGTCGGCGGGGCGATGGTCGGCGATTTGTCGCTGGGCATTCCGTTCTGGACCTTTCTCGAACGAATTCGCGACGTGGTGCCCGAACATGATCTGTGGGTGGGGCTGATCAAGGCACCGGTATTCGGGCTGATCGTGGCTCTGGCGGGGTGTTATCACGGGCTGCAAGTGCGCGATAATTCCGAAGAAGTCGGCCGCCGCACGACGATGGCGGTGGTCTCTGCGATCTTCACGGTGATCGTGCTCGATGCGTTTTTCGCGGTGTTCTTCACCGAAGTGGGCTGGGGGTAAGCGATGCGGATGACCGATCACCCCGCCGATGAAGCCCCGCCGATTGTGGTCGAAGGCCTGTCCAATCGCTTTGGCGATTTCGTGGTCCACGAAGGGCTTGATCTGACCGTGCGGCGCGGGGAGATTCTGGGGGTTGTCGGCGGGTCGGGCAGCGGCAAATCGGTGCTGATGCGCTCGATCATCGGCCTGCAGGAGCCGAGCGCCGGGCGGATCGAGGTGCTCGGCAAAACCATCACCGGGCGCGATCCCGACAGCGATTTCGGCGTGCGCTGCCGCTGGGGCGTATTGTTTCAGGGCGGGGCGCTGTTTTCAACGCTGACGGTGGGCGAAAATGTCGAAGTGCCGCTGAAGAAGTTCTTCCCCGATCTCAGCCCGGCGCTGCGGCGCGAGATTGCGTGTTACAAGGTGATATTGTCGGGCCTGCCGGAAAGCGCGGTGGCGAAATATCCGTCGGAATTGTCAGGCGGGATGAGGAAACGTGCCGCCCTCGCCCGCGCATTGGCGCTCGACCCGGAATTGCTGTTCCTTGATGAACCCACCGCCGGGCTTGATCCGATTGGCGCGGCCAAGTTTGACCGGCTGACCCGCGAGTTGAAGGAAACACTTGGCCTGACCGTGTTCCTGATCACCCATGATCTCGATACGCTTTACGAAATCTGCGACCGGGTGGCGGTGATCGCAGAAAAACGGATCATCGCGGTCGGCACCATTCCCGAACTGATCGCCACCGGCCATCCGTGGATCGAGGAATATTTCAACGGCCCGCGCGGGCGCGCCGCGCAGGCAACCCACGGTCGCAATCAGGCGGAAGGTGGCCGATAATATGACGGGCGCACCTCAGAATTGGACAGGCGGGCCTTGCAGCGTTCATAGGAAACGGCATGGAAACGAGAGCTAACCATTTGTGGGTCGGTGCGGTCACGCTGCTGCTGTTGGCGGCGCTGGCGGCGTTTATCGTCTGGATCGCCCGTTTGGGGCAGGGCGAGCACAACGAGTATGATATCTTCTATGGCCAGTCCGTGTCAGGTCTTGCCAATGGCAGCCAGGTCAGTTTTGCCGGGGTGCCGGTTGGGCAGGTGATCGAAATCGCGCTGGCCAAGGACAACCCCGAATTTGTTCGCGTGCGGATCAAGGTGCGCGATGATGTGCCGATGCTG
>JAHJSJ010000227.1 GCA_018830415.1 Alphaproteobacteria bacterium
GAATATAGTCGAACGTGTCGCGCGTGCGGATGAAATTGCCTGCGGGAAAACGGCGGTTGGCAAGGTGCCAGAAGAACACGTGATCGGGGATCAGCATCGGCACGGGCACCACGCTCCACCCGGTCAGCGCGCCGAGTTCTTCGGACAGACGGCCGAATTCGGGGACGCCGCCGCGCCCCAGATCCAGTTTTTCCAGCCCCGCCATGAACGCAGCGCAGGCGCGACCGGGCAGCACCTCCATCTGGCGCGCGAACAGATCGTTCCACACGGCGTTATCTTCGGCGGTGTAGGCGGTTTGCGCAGGCTCCAGCCAGTCTGCACCGACATGCGCAGGCTTTGCGAGCGGCGCGGTGAAGACATCACCCGCCATTTCGGGCAACGTGGTGTAATCAGGGTCAGGGCTGGTGAGCGCGTTCATATCGTTTCATATGATACTACCATGTCGGCGCGGCAAGGACAATTGAGGAGGCGAATATGGGTATGAAGCGCAAGGATTATGACGCGGCGCTTGAACCGCTGACCCATGAACTGGTCAGCATGGCGCGCTGGGTCAAGGCCACCGGCGCGCGGATCGTGGTGCTGTTCGAGGGGCGCGACACCGCAGGCAAGGGCGGCGCGATCACTGCGGTGCGTGATCGCCTCAATCCGCGCCAGTGCCGCACTGTCGCGCTGCCTAAACCGAGCGAAGCGGAGCAGACCCAGTGGTATTTCCAGCGCTATGCCGCGCACCTGCCCGGCGCGGGCGAAATCGTGCTGTTCGACCGCAGTTGGTATAACCGTGCGGGCGTGGAAAAGGTGATGGGTTACGCCAGCGATGCGCAGGTCGATGCGTTTCTGGACGCGGTTCCGGTGTTTGAAAAACTGCTGACCGATGATGGCATCCTGCTGTTCAAATACTGGCTGGCGACCGATCAGGAACAGCAGGAGGAACGCCTGCGTGAACGGCTGGATGACCCGCTCAAACGCTGGAAACTGTCCCCGATCGATCTTGCCGCGCGCGAGAAATATGATGCCTACACCGCTGCGCGAGAGGCGATGCTGGCGGCGACCCACACCAAACATGCGCCGTGGCGGATCGTCGATTTCAACGATCAGCGGCGCGGGCGGCTGACGCTGATCCGCGATTTGCTCGAACGGGTGCCGGATACGCATGAGGAACCGCCCGCGATCGATTTCCCCGATCTGGGACGCAAGCCCGCCAAGGAGAAATACGGGGTGCTGAAGCCGATTGCGGATTACGAGGCCTGATG
Source organism: Alphaproteobacteria bacterium (assembly GCA_018830415.1). Classification (GTDB taxonomy): domain Bacteria; phylum Pseudomonadota; class Alphaproteobacteria; order Sphingomonadales; family Sphingomonadaceae; genus Erythrobacter. Next base: position 1,251 of record JAHJSJ010000227.1, read on the forward strand.
CCTTGCTCTTCCCTTCCTTGAGGGAGGGGCGTTACAGCGTAGCCGAAGCCGCCGTTACCTGTCGGCCATCATCGGCAAACGCCGCCAGGTCATATCCCGCCTCGGCCCCATCCATGCGGTGCCGCATCACCAGATGCAGCATCTCGCCCGCGATGGCGGGGGACAGGCCGCGAAACTGGAACGAACGCAAACAGTTCTCGCCCAGCTCAGCGGCGGCCAGTTGCAGCAGCAGGCTCGCGATCAACGGCCCATGCACCACCAGCCCGCGATAGCGCTCGACGCTTTGCGCATAGGGCGCGTCATAATGGATGCGGTGGGTGTTGAAGGTCAGCGCGGAATAGCGGAACAGCAGGTGTGCGTCCGGCGTCAGGCTGCGGTGCGCGTCCCACCCGGCGGGATCAAACCGCGCATCGCCCTGCGGCGGCGGGCTGAGCGGGGCATCGGGCCTTGCTGCGTCGCGGTAGACGATAGACTGGGTTTCGACCACGGCCAGGGTGCCGTTGGCCAATGTTTCATGGGACACATCGACGAAGGCGAGCGGGCCGGAACTGCCCTGCTTCTCGCTGATCGCGGCGATCCGGCTGCGGCGTTCGATCACCGCGCCAATGGCAATGGGCGCGTGAAAGGCGATTTTGGAGGAGGCCCACATCCGGCGCGGCATGGGGAAGGGCGGCAGGAAACTGTCCGGGCCATTATCGCGCGCCGGGTGGCCATCCTCGCCCAGCGCCGCGCTCGGCGCATCAGGGGTGCAGAGCGCAAAGTGGATGCCCTGAGGAAGGGGGGACGGCATGACCGGCGGATTGGGGCGCGCAAGGTCAAAAGTCGCAAGCCAGCGCGCCGCCAAGCCTTCATCCAGCCGGTCGCTGGCGCGGCTCTCCCGCCCGATCCACGCGCCAAAACTCACGCCGCCCGCTCGAACACCGCAGCGATGCCCTGACCGCCGCCGATGCACATCGTCTCCAGCCCGTAACGCACCTGCCGCCGGTGCATTTCATGCGCCATGTCGGCAAGAATGCGCCCGCCGGTTGCGCCGATGGGATGGCCCAGGCTGATGCCCGATCCATTGACGTTGAGGATGTCGCGGCGCGAATCATCCTCGCTCCAGCCCCAGCCTTTCAGCACGGCGAGCACCTGCGGGGCGAAGGCTTCGTTGAGTTCGACCATGCCGATATCGTCCCACGAATATCCGCGCCGGGCGAACAGGCGCTCGACCGCTGGCACGGGGCCGATCCCCATGCGCGAAGGATCGCACCCCGCCGCTGCCCAGCCGCCGAACCACAGCATCGGGGTGAGGCCCAGTTCCTCCAGCTTGTCTTCCGCGACGACCAGACACGCTGCTGCCGCATCGTTCTGCTGGCTGGCATTGCCCGCGGTGACGATGGCTTGCGGGTCGCGTTTGCCGTCAATGGGTCGCAATGCGCCGAGCGTTTCCATGCTGGCGTCGGTGCGATAGCCTTCGTCATGGTCGAAGATCACCGGATCGCCTTTTCGCTGCGGGATTTCGACCGGCACAAGCTGCTCGGCAAACTTGCCTGTCGCCCACGCCCGCGCCGCATTCTGGTGCGAGCGGACTGCGAACGCGTCAGCCGCCTCGCGCGAAATGCCGTAATCCTTCGCAAGATTTTCCGCCGTCTCGATCATCCCGGTGATGACGCCGAACCGTTCGACCGGCTGGCTCATCACCCGGCCCCGGCTCAGGCGATCATGCAGCACCATATCGCCCATCCGCACCCCGCCGCGCGCGGCCAAGGTGTAATGTTCGACGTTCGACATCGATTCGACGCCGCCCGCAACCACCACATCGGCCATCCCGGTTTCGACCATCATCGCCGCCGTCGCCACCGCCTGCACGCCCGATCCGCAGCGGCGGTCGAGCTGAAAGCCGGGCACTTCGATCGGCAGCCCCGCCGCCAGCCAGCTCCAATGGCCAATCGCCGGTGCTTCGCCATTGCCGTAGCCTTGCGAAAACACCACGTCATCGACCCGCGCCGGATCAATCCCGCTGCGCTCCATCAGCGCTTTCAGGATCACCGCGCCCAATTGGCCCGCGTTAAGGCCCGATAGCCCGCCGAGGAACTTGCCCACCGGGGTGCGCAGGGGGGAAACGATTGCGGCTCTTCTGGTCATAACTACCTCAATTTCCGTTCGGGCTGAGCCTGTCGAAGCCCTGCCCTTTTCTTCAAGAAGGACGGCCCTTCGACAAGCTCAGGGCGAACGGGTGTTGTGTTCATCCGACAGCGCCACGGTTCCGGCATCGACCAACCGGCCAATCGTTCCCGAAGACAGGCCAAGCTTGTCCGCCAGCACCTCTTCGGTGTGCTCCCCCAAATACGGCGCAGGCGCAGGGTCGCCCGCGTCGCGCCCCGGCAAGTTGGCGAAGCTGCGGGTGGCGGGATAGTCGAAACCGCTGGGGTTGGCGGGCGCGGGGCCGAACAGCGGGTTGTCTGCCACCAGCGCCGGATCATTAGCGGCTTCGTAAGCGGTGCGATAGCGTTCAAAGGTGCAGCCTTCCGCCGCCATGCGCGCCGCCAGCGCGGCGTAATCAAAACCGTCCGCCGCCTGCTGGAACAGCGCGAACAGCGCGGCGCGGTGCTGGAAACGGGGGATGTCGCCGTCCGCGAACCGCACGCCCAGATCAGCCTCCAGCGCGGCGATCCGCTGCTGCAATCCGAACGCCGTGACCAGCCCGCGCCACTGTTTCGGGGTCAGCGCGGCGACCATGAAGCGCACGCCATCCCTGCTGCGGAAATCGCGCCCGAACGCACCCCAGATCGCATTGCCGAGCCGTTCGCGGTTCGCGCCGCGATAGAGCATTTCCGCCATCGCCCCCGAATTGGCGAGCGTGCCGATGGCCACATCGCCCAGCGGCACGCGCACCTCGTTGCCTTCGCCCGTGCGCCCGCGATGATGCAGCGCGGCGAGCATGGCAAAGGCGCAATAGGCCCCGGTGATGAAATCCCACGCGGGCAGCACCTGGTTGACCGGCGGTGCGGTATCGGCGTCCCAGTCCTCCGGCCCGCACATCAGCGGATAGCCCGAAGCGGCGTTGACGGTGAAATCCATCGCCTGACGCCCATCATGCCAGCCCATGATCCGCAGCGAGATCATATCGGCGCGGCGCGCCTGTAGTACGGCGTGGGCAAGGAAGCTTTGTTCGGGCAGGTTGGTGATCAACTGGCCGGTGGTCGTCGCCAGCTCCAAGCACAGCTCGCGCCCCTCACCCGATTGCAGATCGAGCGCGACCGATTTCTTGGCGCGGTTGAGGTTCTCCCACGACAGCGAGCGCCCCTCGCGGGTCAGCAAATAGCGGTTGTAATCCAGCCCGCCCGCCTTGTGATCGACCCGGATCACCTCGGCCCCCATCTGCGCGCAATACAGCCCCGCAGTGGGCGAGGCGACAAAGCTGGAGACTTCGATGATCGAAAGGTCGGTAAGGAGGTTATACATCAGTTCCTCCCCGGCACGGGGAGGGGGACCATCCGCAGGATGGTGGAGGGGATTCGCCGCCCGAACCCCGCTATCGGAGAGTCCCCTCCGTCAGCCGCCTTCGGCGTCTGCCACCTCCCCGTTTCGGGGAGGATCAAGAATCCCTCCATTCGCGCAGCATGTGCTTGGCGATCTGGAGTTGCAGGATCTGCGTGGTGCCTTCGTAGATGCGGTAAATGCGGGCATCGCGGAAGAAGCGTTCAGCATCATATTCGGCCAAATAGCCTGCGCCGCCGTAAATCTGCACCACCCGGTCAACCACCCGGCCGCACATTTCCGAAGCGAACACCTTGAAGGCGGCGGCCTTGACCAGAATGTTCTCGCCCGCATCGGCGCGCGCGGTAACGTCCGCCATCATGCTTTCCGCAGCGTAGATTTCGATCTCGCTGTCAGCCAGCATCTGCTGGATCAGCTGGAAATTGGCGATCGGTTCGCCAAAGGCCTTGCGTTCATTGGCGTAACGCAGCGCCGAATCGAGCGAGCGGCGGGCATAGCCGGTTGCCGCCGCTCCGACCGAAATGCGGCCATTATCAAGGCTCTTCATCGCGAAGACAAAGCCCTTGCCGGTTTCCCCGCCCAGCAGCGCATCACCCGGCACGCGCACATCATCGAGCATGATGTCGGAGATGTGGCTGCCAGCCTGCCCCATCTTCTTGTCCGGGCTGCCGCGCGATATGCCCGGCGCGTTCATCGGCACAAGGAAGGCCGAAACGTGCGCGTTTTTGGGCAGGGCTTCCTTGTTGGTGCGCGCCATGATCAGCGCGACATCGGCGTGCGGCGCGTTGGTGATGTAGCGTTTGGTGCCGTTGAGGATCCAGCCATTGCCTTGCGCGTCGGGCACAGCGGTGGTCTGCAATCCGGCGCTATCGCTGCCCGAACCCGGCTCGGTCAACCCGAA
>JAHJSJ010000228.1 GCA_018830415.1 Alphaproteobacteria bacterium
CCGTTCCCGCAACGCCGCCTCGAAATCGATCTCGCCCTGCATCGCGCGTTCGGTAATCGCGGCGATCTGCGGTTTGATCCCGGCGTAATCGGCCAATTCATCGATGCATTCCTGCCCGATCATGGTCGAATCCATGTCGGAAACGAACAGGCGTGGCACCATGATCGGGGCATCGCTTACCAGCATATCGGCAGGCGCAAACACTTGGTCAATCGCGCCCAGCACCGCCGCCGGATCGCCGTCATCAAACTGCAATTCCAGCACATTTCCGCCGTCGGCTGGCAATGCCGCGGCGGCAAGCGGCATCCCGGCCTCTGCCAATTGCACAGCCAGCGCATCGAGACGCGTTTCACATTCTTCCGTCTCTGCTATCAGCCGCGCAATGAGCATTCAGTCTTCTCCATCAGCACCGGTCGCGCTCATCGCAGGGCCGACCGCCAGCGGCAAGAGCGCGATTGCAGTCGCCCTCGCCCATCGTCTCGCACAGGCCGGGCGGCGCGGCGTGGTGATCAACGCCGACAGCGCGCAGGTCTATGCCGATCTGCGCATCCTTTCAGCCCGCCCGTCCGATGATGAGATGGAGGGTGTTGAGCACCGGCTGTTCGGCGCGTGGGACGGGGCCGAGGCGTGTTCGGCAGCAGCATGGGCGGCGCGGGCCAAGGCCGAAATTGACGATTGCCATGCAGCGGGCGCGGTGCCGATTCTGGTCGGCGGAACCGGGCTTTATCTCAAGGTACTGCTCGAAGGGATTGCGCCGATCCCGGCGATTGATCCTGATGTGCGCGCGGTGGTGCGAGCGCTGCCCGATGATGGCGCTTACAAATTGCTCAGGATCGAAGACCCGCTGCGCGCGGCCGAACTTGCGCCGACTGATCGCCAGCGCATCGCCCGCGCGCTGGAGGTCAAGCGGTCGACCGGGGTGACGTTGGCCGATTGGCAGATGGCCAAGGCGGGCGGTATCGGTGAGGCGGTCGATCTGCACCCGCTGGTGGTGATGCCCGACCGCACATGGCTTTATGATCGCTGCGACCGGCGGTTCGAAGCGATGTTGCAGGCGGGCGCGGTGGCCGAGGTGGAGGCCTTGCTCGCACGAAAACTTGATCCAGACCTGCCGGTGATGCGCGCCATCGGCGTCCCGGAAATCGCCGCCTTTCTGGCAGGCGCTCTGCCGCGCGAGGCGATGGTTGCCGCGGGGCAACAGGCAACGCGCAATTATGCCAAGCGCCAATTCACGTGGTTCCGGCGGCAGGTGCCCGAAGATTGGGGACGGGCGGATATCGGCTTTGAATCCGAAACTGTCGATATTGGAACTTATTTTGCATCATTATTACGTGAATAATGGTTGACCTATCAGATTATAACCGATAGCGGCATGTTAAATCGGTCCGGTGCGGTCCCCTGCATCGGGCCGGTTTCGTTGTTAAGGCCCTGACCCGCGCGGTTAAATCACGCGCATTACAATGGAGTTTTTCGTGTCCGCCTCGCCACATTCTGCATCAACGCAGTCCGCCCCACTCAGCGGCGCGGCCATTCTGGTGCAGTGCCTGGTCGAACAGGGGGTCGAATTCGTGTTCGGCTATCCCGGCGGCGCGGTGCTTCCGATCTATGATGAGCTGTTCGGCGATGCCAAGGGGCCGGGGCACATCCGCCACATTCTTGTTCGTCACGAGGCCGGAGCGATCCACGCGGCAGAAGGTTACGCCCGCGCCACTGGCAAGCCGGGCGTGGCGCTGGTCACGTCAGGCCCCGGCGCGACCAATGCGATCACCGGAATCGCCGATGCGTGGATGGATTCGATCCCGCTGGTGGTGATCACCGGCCAAGTGCCAACCGCGCTGATCGGCACCGATGCGTTTCAGGAAGCCGATACGATCGGCATCACCCGCCACTGCACCAAGCATAATTATCTGGTCAAAGACCCCGCCGATCTGGCCGCGACGATCAAGGAAGCCTTTCTGATCGCCACCACCGGCAGGCCCGGCCCGGTGGTGATCGACATTCCCAAGGATGTGCAGATCGCGGTGCCATCGCAGCGCCGTGCCCTGGCGCGGGCGGGCGCGCATCGCTATGCCCCGCAGACCGTCGCCCCGCCCGAACAGATTGTCGAAGCGGTTGAATTGATCGCCAATGCGCAGGCTCCGATTTTTTATACAGGCGGCGGGGTGATCAATTCCGGGCCCGAGGCGAGCCGGTTGCTGCGACAATTGCAGGACATCACCGGCGCGCCGGTTACATCGACTCTGATGGGGCTTGGCGCGTTTCCTTCGCAACACCCCGATTGGCTGGGGATGCTGGGGATGCACGGCACCTACGAAGCAAATATGGCGATGAACAAGGCCGATGTGATGGTGTGCATCGGCGCGCGGTTTGATGACCGGGTGACCGGACGGCTCGATGCGTTCTCGCCGGGCTCCAAGAAAATCCACATCGATATAGACCGCTCCTCGATCAACAAGACGGTGCCGGTCGACATGGGCATCGTCGGCGATTGCGGCACAGTGCTGGCGCAGCTGATCGAGGCGTGGGGCAATCGGCAGGCGCAGGATCTGGGCGAATGGAAGGCGCGGATCGCAGGCTGGCGCGCGCGCGAATGCCTCGCCTATCCCGAACGTTCAGCCAAACACCCCGGCATGATCATGCCGCAAAAGGCGGTCGAGCGGCTCTATGCCCTCACCCACCAACGCAGCCCGATCATCACCACCGAAGTCGGCCAGCACCAGATGTGGGCGGCGCAGTATTTCGGGTTTGAAGACCCCAACAAGTGGCTGACATCGGGCGGGCTGGGCACAATGGGTTACGGGCTGCCCGCGGCAATCGGCGCGCAGTTGGGCCACCCCGATGCGCTGGTGATCGATATTGCGGGCGAGGCCTCGATTCAGATGAACATCCAGGAACTGGGCACCGCGTCGCAATACCGCCTGCCGGTCAAAGTGTTCATCCTCAACAACGAATATATGGGCATGGTCCGCCAATGGCAGGAACTGACCTATGAAAGCCGCTATTCGAACTCCTATTCCGATAGCCTGCCCGATTTCGTGAGACTGGCTGAGGCTTACGGGTGGAAAGGCATTCGCATCCATGATGAAAGTGAACTGGACGAAGGCATTGCCGCGATGCTCGCGCATGATGGCCCGGTGATGGTCGATTGTCTGGTCGCTCAGGATGCCAACTGCCTGCCGATGATCCCTTCGGGCGCGGCGCATACCGAAATGATGCTGTATGGCGACACGGTCGAAGGCACGATGGATGACGAAGCCAAGGCGCTGGTGTAGCGCGCTGCTACAGCGAAAGTTTGCAACATGAAAATCACCGAAGCAGCCTCTGAGCGCCACGTGCTCGCCGTGATGGTCGATAATGAGCCGGGGATCCTCGCCAAGATCACCGGGCTGTTCACCGCGCGGGGGTATAATATCGACAGCCTGACCGTGGCCGACATTTCCGAAGATCACGCGGTCAGCCGGATCACCATCGTCACCAACGGCCCGCCGCAGGTAATCGACCAGATCGAAGCCCAACTGGAACGGCTGGTGCCGGTCCACAAGGTCACCGACCTCACCACCGCCGGGCCCCACGTGGAGCGCGAACTCGCCCTCATCAAGGTAACCGGCACGGGCGAAAAGCGGGTCGAAGCGCTACGCTTGGCCGATATCTTCCGCGCGCGGCCCGTCGATACCACCACCGAAAGCTTCATCTTCGAAATCACCGGCCCGCCCGACAAGGTCGACAGCTTCATCGCCCTGATGCGCGAGTTGGGGCTGGTCGAAGTGGGCCGCACCGGGATCGTCGGGATGATCCGCGGGGCCGAGGGGGCTTAGCTCTCATATTTTACGTCATCCCGGCGCAGGCCGGGTTCCATTTTCACTAGCGCCGGAACCGGGTTCCGGCCTTCGCCGGAATGACAAGGATTATCCCAATGAAAGTTTACTACGACGCCGATGCCGATCTCAATCTGATCAAATCGAAGAAGGTCGCGATTGTCGGCTATGGCTCGCAGGGCCACGCCCATGCCCAGAACCTGCGCGATAGCGGCGTGGCCGAAGTCGCCATCGCGCTGCGTGAAGGTTCGGCCACCGCCAAGAAGGTCGAAGCCGCCGGGTTCAAGGTGCTCACCAACACCGCCGCCGCGCAATGGGCCGACGTGCTGATGATCCTCGCGCCCGATGAGCATCAGGCCGGCATCTGGGAAAACGATATCAAGGGCCACATGAAACCCGGCAGCGCGCTCGCCTTTGCCCACGGGCTCAACGTGCATTTTGGCCTGATCGAACCGCCCGCCGATATCGACGTGATCATGATCGCGCCCAAAGGCCCCGGCCACACCGTGCGCAGTGAATATGTGAAGGGCGGCGGCGTGCCGTGCCTGATCGCGGTGCATCAGGACGCCAGCGGCGCAGCGCATGACGTGGCGCTCGCCTATGCCAGTGCGGTTGGCGGCGGGCGCAGCGGCATCATCGAAACCAACTTCCGCGAGGAATGCGAAACCGATCTGTTCGGTGAACAGGCGGTGCTGTGCGGCGGGATCACCCACCTGATCCAGGCCGGTTTCGAAACGCTGGTCGAAGCCGGTTACGCCCCCGAAATGGCCTATTTCGAGTGCCTGCACGAAACCAAGCTGATCGTCGATCTGCTGTATGAAGGCGGCATTGCCAACATGCGCTATTCGATCAGCAATACCGCCGAATATGGCGACATCACCACCGGCCCGCGCATCATCACAGCGGAAACCAAAGCCGAAATGAAGCGCGTGCTCGATGATATCCAGTCGGGCCGGTTCGTGAAGAACTTCGTGCTCGATAACCGCGCCGGACAGCCCGAATTGAAAGCCGCCCGCAAGCGTGCCGAGGCCCACCCGATCGAACAGACCGGTGCCAAGCTGCGCGCGATGATGCCGTGGATCAGCGCCAACAAGCTGGTCGACAAGTCGAAAAACTGACAGGCCCGGCGCGCCGCATCTGTGTTACATCGGGAATTGGGTTTGAGGATCAACAGGAGGCCGATTCCCGATGAAACGCTTTACATTTGCCGCCGCTGCCGTCGCCGCGCTCACTATTGCGACCGGCGGGATTGTGACTGCGCCTGCCATTTTCGCGCAGGGCGCTCCGCAGATGCCCGGTGTGCAGGACGCCACGCGTGTTACCGCAGGCACCTATGCAATCGACCCCGCGCACACGCTGGTCGGCTGGAATGTCAACCATTTCGGTTTCAACGATTATTTCGGCCTGTTCGGCAACATCACCGGAACGCTGACCATCGATCCGGCCAATATCGAGGCGGCGGCGTTTGATATTGCGATACCGGTTGCCGAAGTTACCCTCGCCAGCGAAGCCCTCAGGAACCACCTGCTGCGCCCCGGAAAGGATGGGGCTGCGCCCGATTTCTTTGGGGCCGAACCGGGCATGGCCAAGTTTACCTCGACCAAGGTGGTGAAGACCGGCGACACCTCGGCCAATGTGGTGGGCGATCTGACGATCAACGGCAAAACCGCGCCGGTCATGCTAGCGGTTGAGTTTGTCGGCGCAGGGGCCAACCCGTTCAACAAGAAAGAAACAGTCGGCTTTCATGCCCGCGCGGTGATGGATCGCACCCAGTGGGGCATCAATTACGGCGCGCCATTTGTGGGTACGGATGTGGAATTGACCATCAGCGCCGCATTCGAAAAGCAATAAGCCCTACTCGACAGCATCCCGGCAATCGGGCAGTCCATCGCGACGATGCGCCTGTCCGATTGCCACAATATCGATGATTTCCGCAGGCTGGCACAGGCGCGCCTGCCCTTCCCCGTGTTCGATTATATCGATGGCGCGGCGGACGACGAACTGACCAAGGCGCGCAACACGGCGGCGTTTGATACGGTCGATCTGGTGCCCGATGTGCTGGCGGGTGTTGCTGAAATCGACACCTCCTGCACCATCCTCGGGCGCCGTTCGGCGCTACCGCTGATGCTCTCCCCCACCGCCGTGCAGCGCGCGTTTCACTGGCAGGGTGAGACCGCCGTGGCCAGGGCCGCCGAAAAGTTCGGGCTGTGGTTCGGCATATCCAGCCTCGCCACGCACAGCATCGAGGAAATCGCGACGCTGACCAGCGGGCCGAAGCTGTTCCAGCTCTATGTCCATAAGGACAAGGGGCTGAACACCCACATGATCGAGCGCTGTCAGGCCGCGAAGTTCGATGCGCTGGCACTGACGGTCGACACCATCGTTTCGGGCAAGCGCGAACGGTGCCTGCGCAGCGGCTTCACCACCCCGCCGCGCTTCACCCCGGCCAGCGTCATCAGTTACGCCGCCCGCCCGCGATGGACGCTGAATTACCTGCTGCGCGAAAAGTTTCGCCTGCCCAACCTTGATACTCATGTGCGCGAGGGCAGCAGCAAGGCGTTGAGCATCGCGGATTATTTCAACACCATGCTCGACACCGCGATGAATTGGGACACCGCCGCCGCGATCCGCGAACAATGGAGCGGCACCTTTGTGCTCAAGGGCGTGATGAGCGCAGGGGATGCGCGCCGCGCGGTCGAAATCGGCGCGGATGCGATCATGGTATCGAACCACGGTGGCAGGCAATTGGATGGCAGCCGTGCGCCCTTCGACCAACTGCCTGAAATCGTTGACGCCGTGGGCGGTCAGATCGAGATTATCTGCGATGGCGGCATCCGGCGCGGCACTCATGTGATGAAGGCATTGTGCAGCGGCGCGGGCGCGGCATCGGGGGGCAGGCTCTACCTCTACGCACTAGCAGCGGCAGGTCAGAAGGGGGTCGAGCGCGCGCTAGGCATCCTCAAGGACGAGATCGAGCGCGGGATGCGGCTAATGGGTGTGACGCGGGTAGATCAGCTCACCCAGGATCGGCTGCGTCAGCGATAGTGCATGGTTGAATGTCATAAATGGGTAACGCAAGACGCGCTTTGACGCTGACGCCGTTTCAACAGGGAACCACCCCATGACCAGTCTTGCCGATATTCTGCGCACAGCACCCCTTGCCCTCGCCGTCATCGCGCTTGGCGCTTGCGGCAGCAATTCCGATCAGCCCGCCAATGATGCCGATAGCTTTGCCGCGCGGATTGGCAGCGGAGAGGCTGACCCTGCCCCAACCCCCAACCCTGCCGCGACCGTCGCGCCAACCATCGCTACGCCAATACCCGGCGCGGCCCCCGGCCCATTTGCGCCGGGCACGTTGACCGATCCCGCCTCGGCCAATTGCGGCGCCAACCTGATGGGGCCGTTCATTGGCAAGCTCGCCGATCAACCGACGCGGGTGGAGATCATCACCGCGCTGGGCCGCAATGACAATCTGCGCTTTGTCCCGTTTGGCAGCATTGGCACCGTCAACCCCGATCCCACCAACCCGCGGCTTTCGATCATGCTTGATGCGCAGAACATCATCCGCGATGCGCGGTGCGGGTGATTTGAACAAGGACAATCCCGGCTTGCACAGGCCGGGATTATCGGCAAAGAATGAAATCATGACGCGGAACGCATCGCTGCTGCTTCGACTTATGCGCCCTTGGGCGTAGGTTGCCGCGCGCACGGATGGCGCGGTGCCCCTCCCAAGGGTAACTGCCGCAGCTTTCCTATCTCTCCCGCGAAAAGCCTTTTTTCATGACCATGCTCAAAAATCCTGCCGTCAAATACCGCCCGTTCGGCCAGATCAACCTGCCCGACCGCCAATGGCCTTCGCGCCTGATCGATAAAGCCCCGCGCTGGCTTTCGACCGATCTGCGCGATGGCAACCAATCAATCATCGATCCGATGGACGCGGTGAAGAAACGCCGGTTCTTCGATCTGCTGGTCGAAATCGGGGTGAAGGAAATCGAAATCGGCTTCCCCAGCGCAGGCGCGACCGAGTTCGATTTCATATCCGGCCTCGTCCAATCGGACGCGATCCCCGAAGATGTGATCGTTCAGGTGCTGACTCAGAGCCGCGAAGACCTGATCCGCACCAGCTTTGCCAGCCTTGCAGGCGCTCGCGCCGCTATCGTCCATCTGTATAACGCAGTCAGCCCGGCATGGCGCGACATCGTGTTCCGCATGTCGAAGGACGAGGTGAAAGCCATCGCCGTCGTCGGGGCCAAGGTGATGCGTGACGAAGCCGCCAAGCGCCCGGATACCGAGTGGCATTTCCAGTATTCACCCGAAACCTTCTCCACCGCCGAGCTCGATTTTTCGATCGAGGTCTGCGCTGCAGTGATGGAGGTGCTGGCCCCCACTCCCGAACGCCCGATCATCCTCAACCTGCCCGCCACGGTTGAGGCGGCGACGCCCAATATCTACGCCGATCAGATCGAATATTTCGCCCGCCACCTGCCGAACCGGGACAGCGCAGTCCTGTCGCTGCACACCCACAATGACCGCGGCACCGGGGTCGCGGCGGCGGAATTGGGGCTGATGGCGGGGGCCGACCGGGTCGAAGGCTGCCTGTTCGGCAATGGCGAACGCACCGGCAATTGCTGTCTCGTGACAATGGCGCTGAACCTTTACACCCAAGGGGTCGATCCGGGCCTCGATTTCTCCGACATCGACCGGGTGATCGAAACGGTCGAATATTGCAACGACCTGCCCGTTCACCAACGCCACCCCTATGGCGGCGAACTGGTTTACACTGCGTTCTCCGGCAGCCATCAGGATGCGATCAAGAAGGGATTCGAAGCGCGCGAAACCCAGAATGACGAAGGCTGGCGCGTGCCCTATCTGCCGATTGATCCGGCCGATTTGGGCCGCAATTACGAAGCAGTGATCCGCGTCAATTCGCAGTCCGGCAAGGGCGGGTTCGCCTGGGTGCTGGAGAAGGATCAGGGGCTGAAACTGCCCAAGAAAATGCAGGCCGATTTCTCCCGACACGTTCAGCAGGTTGCTGATGAGATGGGGCGCGAATTGAACGCCGCCGATATCTGGGATGCGTTCCGCCGTGCCTATCATGTGCAAACCCATCCCAAGCATTTCCAGCTTGTGCGCTACGAGGAAAGCCGCGCATCCGATGGCACGCGGATATTCGCCGGAACGATCGCGGTGAGCGGTCAGGAACAGAGCGTTTCGGGGCGCGGCAACGGGTTGATTTCCAGCGTTATGGGCACCCTGCGTGAAGCATTCGGGGTAGATATAGACGTGGTCGATTATACCGAGCACGCGCTGGGATCGGGGACTGACGCGCGCGCGGCAGCCTATCTTGAATGCCGCGCGGCAGATGGCCGCACCATCTGGGGCTGCGGGATTGATGAG